>JAHJSO010000224.1 GCA_018830385.1 Elusimicrobiota bacterium
CCAGCGGTATGCCGTCAAAGTCGGGGCAGGGCAGAACAATGGGAGTTGTATTCGGGTTTGAATACATAACACCATCTTTTAAGTAGGATAACCCCGGGATATTGTCAACGTCCCTGCCTGACTCAACCGTTCTTATGAAACATTCCGACAACACTTCCCCGTGCTCGCTACCGAAATAATCAATTATCCCTTCCCGCATACCAATTTCCAGTTCGGCGCCGCTCCCGCCCCCTGCGATAATTTTACAACCGGTTTTCTCTTTTAATATTTTTGCTATTACCAGTGTTGATAACAACGGGCTAATATCTATCAGGGAAGGGATGGAAAGCAAGATTAAATCAAAACCATCAACGTTGCTCTTTTTTAATATATTTTCCCCGACATTCTCCAATTCAGAATCCCTGTTGCCATTTATGAAATTCATAACCCTTTCCTTATCATGAAAAATTTTACCGTCCACCCTTCCAGAATAATCTGTATTGTAAACATTGTCATAATGCACTTTCACGTTCAGGTCGTCCTGTTCAATGTCAATACCTTTACCTCTCAAATAGGAAGTAATGACCGCGGGAGCAAGCGGAGGAAAGTTTTCGCACTTCATTTTCTGATTACTCTGTTTAATATATGAATAGTGCGGAACTCTCAGTAATTTAATTTTCATTTTTTTCGCCACCGATTCTCCGCTTGCTATGACCACTGCTGTTATTTGTCAAATGATGCAAGACCTGACCCCATATCTCATATCTGTGACCCCGTCACCCACAGGGAGATTGCTTCGGGGCTTCGCCCCTCGCAATGACACATCATCTGAATACCCGTTGGATTGTCATTGCGAGCCCGAAGGGCGTGGCAATCTCGTCGGTAAAAGGAGATTGCTTCGGGGCTTCGCCCCTCGCAATGACATTGACACTCACCTGCTGAAATACTGCGCCCTGTTGTAGTACTCCTTTGCTTTATCGCTTATACCCTTCGCCTCGTAACAATATGCCGCATCCAAATAGCCGATTTTTCTGTCAGGCAGGATTTCAATAACCTTTTCAAAATATTTTATTGCCTCGTCGGGGTTATTTTCTTGTAAATAATAATAGCCGAGATTTCTGTATGATTCCCAGTCATACGCATCGTACTCAATCCTCTTTAATTGTGTGTCTATAAATCTTTTAAACTGTCCGAACGCAAAATATTCGGCAATCCGGTCATCGGGATTATTTGTGGAGGCAATTTTATATTCTTTCTTTGCCCTGTCTATTTTTTCATGCAACTGAAATGTTTGTCCCAGGATTACTCTTCTTGAAGACATAAAATGCAGGTTCAACTCTGCCTTTTCTTTCGGCGAGATGTTGAATACATACGGTTTGATTTCTTCCTTTCTTATAAAAACATCAACAAGATTTGAAATCAGGGTAAGATGCTGAGCGCCCGCACCTTCAGACACAGAGAATTCAATATGGGCCAGATTATCTGTATTTATTTGTTTTATATCTTCAACCAATCCCGAGAGTTTTTTTTCACCCATCATAAAATTGCTCAAAAAAGTATATGGGTTATCCAGATAGACACCTGCAAGTTGATTTTTAACCTCCGGGACGTTCATTCTTTTTTTCAACAACCGAAAATCAATAGATAAGGGTTTTTTATGCCCTGTCAAAATAGTGTGACAGTTTACAGGGGCATACCACATATAAGCATCGGGAAAAACACTGATAAATGTTTTTATTATCAATTGATAATCGTATGTGCTGTTTACATGCAGAGGTAACCAGATACAAATTACCCCATCATCATTGAGTTTATCTTTACAATATTGATAAAATTCTTTTGTATAAAGTTGGGCGCTGCCGTAAACATTAGGATGTATAGGGTCTGCAGAAATCACATCATATTTTTTGTTGGTTGACAGAATATGATTCCTGCCGTCCTCAATGATTAGATTCAATCCGGGGTAGTTGGACACATTCCTGTTTTCTTTAGCGAAATGAACCTTTGACCCCTCGGGTACACCCGGGGAAATTTCAACTATGTCTAATTTGACATTGTGTCGGGCTATGGCGCCGGATGTTACCCCTGCTCCAAAACCAATAACGAGCGCATTCTTCGGGTCGGGATGGAGCAACATCGGAATGTCCCCAAGCAATATATACAACTGAACATCATTGGTATCCGCAACCTGTTTTCCGTTAACACTTATTATTCTGAAATCCGTTGCGGGCTCCTGATATATGGTTGTGGTAACACTCGGGCATTCCTTATAGTAAAGCAATTTATCTGCGCGGGGGATTTCTGACTGGACAAGCGGTGTTGAGGGAACAAATAAACTGCCGGTAAAAACGAATAAAACGAATATCAGCACAAGATTTTTTGTTTTTCCTTTAACCTGGCTATCAGAAAAAAAGAGCACCGTGCCAATGGTGAGGTTCATCGCTGAAATAAGAATAAGGCATTTCTGAATGCCTATAAGCGGGATAAATGCAAAGCCCGTTATGAAAGAACCGAATATAGCCCCGACGGTATCAATAGAATAAATTTTTCCGAAAGTCCCGCCAAGTTTATTCAGATGCTGTATATAGATTCTGCTGGCAAGCGGTATAATCATACCTATAAGTATAGTGGGGATAAGCATTATGATAGAAGATATTAGGAATTCTTCAGCCCTGTAATGCCACCATGCGGATGTTTTGAATGTCTCCTGAAACCAAATGTCCACTACCGAGAGATGTTTACCAATTTCAAGCGATGCAATTGATGTGATTCCAATAAGTATAGAGAGCACACCATACAATGCCAGCCCTTTTTTGAATCTGTGAAATAACCATGCAAAAATAATGCTGCCGAGACCAAGACCCCCCAGAAAAGTTGTGAGCATAATGGTAAAAGTATAGACAGCATTATCCAGATAAATGGACAGAATCCTTATCCACAGTATTTCATAAGAAAGTGCAGCGAAACCGGAGACAAAAAGGGCAATCAGAATAAGATTGGGATGGGCGGGGTGGGGGCTGGCTTTGGTGTCGGGGTAACCGACATTGACGCTGGCTTTGGCATTTTCTTGCTCGGTAATTAACTCTCGTTTTGAACTTTTTGACATAATCAAACCAATAACACCAAGCATAGTGTTTATAATTGAGGATGTCAAGACAGTCAGGTTCATCCCTAACAGTTTAATCATAAAAAAACCCGAGACAAAACAGCCAACAACCGCTCCAAGGGTGCTTATACCATAGAGAATACCTATATCGCGTCCCAGGATATGCTGAAATGTCGGGATGGATTTATCTTTAGTCGGTTGCAAGTTGGCATGGCGGGTACTTATGTAGTATTTAACAACAACAGGAAAAGTCCCTCCTAACAGTGCAGATGGCACAATCAACAATAAAAATGAAAATAAAAATCTGAATATGCTGAAAACATAAAACGATGTGTGGAAATTGTTATACAGCAATGTATAAATATTGTTCATAAACCCCAGAAGGTAAGGCAAAAATATCCCGCAGACGGCAACTGCAAAATTCAAATAGGCGAAAATTTTAAGCGGGTTGTGTCTATCGGAAAGTCGGCCACA
>JAHJSO010000008.1 GCA_018830385.1 Elusimicrobiota bacterium
AGAGCAAAAGAATTCTGGGAAAGGGCAGGGGAAGATTTTCAAAAAGCAAGATATAATTTATCTGCATTAGATATTGAACAGGCGGTTCAGTTATGGATAAAGTATCTAATCTTTTTAAAAGCGGGTGATTTTCCCAAAACACATTATTTGGACAAACTATTTAATGAGTTAGCAGAGGTTTATGAGTCAAAAAATATTCTTGAATTTTACCGGGAACATTCTTTGCAATTCAGAGGTTTGGAAGATGCATATATTACGAGCAGATATTTTCCGAGAGAATTTAATAAAGAAGAGATTCAAAAAATTATAGAATTTGCTGAAAGTGTTTTCAAATTTTTAGAGGAAGGAATAAATGAAAAGTTTATATAAAATATTAACCGAAGAAAATCAAAAGTCCGAATACTATTTTCAAAATTATATGTTCCATGCAAGAGAAATTAAAAGAATAGTCGGAAATTTTTTTACAGATGAAAAGGTCATGGTATTCGGCTCGGCAGTCCGGCAGGAATATCGCCCCGGCAGCGATATTGACATTTTAATTATCTCCCCTGAAATTCCGGGGGACTTATTCGGGCAGGCAGAACTCAAAGTCAAAATAAAAGAAAAGTTTCCCGGTGCTCCTTTTGAGATCCATTTGGTTACGCCCGAAGAATATGAGAATTGGTATAAGGGATTCATTAAAAAGGACTATATTGAAGTCAATTAAAAAAACACGGGAGCACTTCAGGTGCTCCGGGGAAAATATCCTGCTGTCACCAATGTGCGGCCGGGGCTCAACGCCCGGAACACCATGAGGGTTACCGGAAGGGGGGAAGGGGACGATAATGAAGGAAGAAATGATTCGAGTTGAATCGCAGGATGGAATTGTCTGGAGAACGGTTAACAAGGAAACGGTGATTTTAGACCAGAAGACGGGTTGGTATTATTCCCTTGATGAAACGGGGACGGAGATATGGAATTTATTTATGGCGGACAAAAACCTACAGCAAGTAACGAAATTTATTGCCGGGAAATACAACGTTACGCAGAAGAAGGCGAATAGTGATACCCTTGAATTTATTAAGAATTTAAGTAGGGAAAAAATTGTCAAAATTGTTACAGGAGGCGCAAAATGAAGAAAAAACTGTCTTATTCAAAGCCGAAGTTGATTAAGTACCGCAGGATAAAGAAAGCTCCTGTTTTTCTGGGTAGTTAATGCCTGTCAGGTGCGGGATATTTTGTAGAAAACATAATCAAAGGACATACCCCGTCATCAGTAGTTTACGAGTGAAAACCATTTCATAAATATTGGGCGCCCGCTGTTAAATCTATTTGTTAGATGATATTTGTTAAGTCCGTCAGAGCGTATTTTATCCCGGCCCGCCGGAGGATGGTTCGTTTGACATGTTGCCAAAAGCAAGCGTTATTGTCCCTGTCTTTAATGAAGAAAAAAACCTGCCTTTATGTCTCAATGCCCTGATGCGTCTTGATTACCCCGGAGAACTACTTGAGGTAATTGTCGTTGATAATAATTCAACTGACAGGACTGCGGAAATTATAAAACGCTATCCCGTTAAATATATTTTTGAAGATAAGAAACACTCCGCTGCCGTGGCGCGCAACAGGGGGTTGGCGGAGGCAAGTGGTGAATTCGTTGCGTTTACCGACGGCGATTGCGTAGTTGATTCGTCCTGGTTAAAAAATCTTATTGACGCATTTGAAAATAAACCCACTGCAGGCGGCGCGGGGAGCGGTAATATGGAACCCGGTACCGCGGGGCACGGTACCGCGGGGCACGTTACTGCCGGGTGCGGGGGCAGGGCGCTGTCCTATGAACCTGCGGGTCTCATTGAAAAATACTTAGATTACGCGTACTCAAAACATATGTGGCGTGCTCCGACGCTTTCAGAGTCCGTCCTCCCTTACCTCTGGACTGCAAATGCCGTTTATCGCAGGGATGTATTATTCAACGTCGGCCTTTTTGATGAGGCGTTCATCGGAGCGACCGTTGAGGATGCAGAACTTTCCTGGAGGGTTTTGCTTTCAGGGTATAAATTAAAATACGTCCCGGAAGCGGTTGTCCGTCTTGTCCACGAAAATAATTTTCTTTCCTTCCTGTTGCAGGAAACAAAAAGAAAATATTATTCTTCCCGGTTGATAAAGAAATACCGCGCTGTTGTAGAATTTCCTTCGCCGATTGCCCCGCGCGAGTTTCTGGAGTTTTTCAAAAGGGCGTTTAAATGTTGCAGGGATATGGTGCTCCGCCCGCACATTTTTCATTTTTTTGACCTCGTATTTGAAATATCAACATTCGCCGGCAGATTTTTCGGATGGGTCGCCGGCAGACCCATATCCTGCAGCATAGACAAATTAAACGTTAAAAACAAAATGATATGTCAGAATGTTGACGGGTCCATATTGCTTTCGCCCATTGAGTCCGGCGTTACTTACGAAATGGACGGCATAGGTTACGAAATATGGCGGTTAAGACAGGACGGCATAGCAGCGGCTGACATAGCCGTTGAGATTGCAAAAAAATACAACGGAGACATTGAAATCATCAAAAAAGACATAAAAGAATTCCTTGCAGAATTCTGAAACACGGATATGGACAAATCAAAAATATTGTTTGTAAGCCCGTACTCTTATTCCTTTAATTCACACAGGAAGAAACTTAACTCAATTATCGCCGCCCTGTCAAAACGGAACGGGCTATTCTTTGTTCCCCATTTTGACGGAGTAAATGACCTGGAGGCGGCGGGTTTAACCGCTTCCGATTTTGAGAAGATTGACCTCTCAGGGGAAATACTGTCGGGACTGTTAAGGGACGGGGGACTGAAAAAGAACAAAATCAAATTAGTCCTGATTGTTTCTGAAGGGTTGGCTGAAAAGTATCTCCCTCAATTGCGTCAGTTGTGCCCTTTGGCGGATTTTGTAATATGTTTGTTTGACCCGCCAGGCAGTGGGACGGATGTTTATGGTTATGCCGACTTAATCATAGCCCGTAGCGGTAAGGACAAACGCTTTTTACGGCAGAAACTCCCCTTTGATTCAAAGATTGAGGTTCTGGATTCCTGGATAAGGGGTATTGTCGCGGGCAGGCGGAGCCGGATACCCCTGCGTCCATCGGGCAGGAAAAAATTAACGAGTATTATTATCATTGCATACAATGGCATGAAATATACCAGAGAGTGCATTGAAAGTTTTAAAAAACATACCCGTATTCCGTATGAACTAATTCTTATTGATAACGGTTCCGCCGGTGGTACGAAAAGATACCTGAAATCCGTAAAGAAAGCGAAACTAGTACTCAATTCTGAAAACCTGTCTTTTGCAAAGGCGGTCAACATCGGGCTTAAACGTTGCAGGGGAGATTACATAGTCCTGTTGAACAACGACGTTGTCCTGACTGACGGATGGCTTGACGGTATGATTAAATGCATTGAAAGCAATAAAGCCATCGGCATTGTCGGTCCCTGTACGAATGCGGCCGTAGGACAGCAGGTTGTCCCCGGGACAAAAAAATTAAAGACGGCAGTTGATATACAAATGTGTGCCCATGCCCTTAAACTGGCAAACCCGGGGACGTATTACGACGTCCACAGGGTTATTGCCTTTTGCACGCTGATAAAACGGGAGGTTCTTGATAAAACAGGGTTCCTGGATGAAAGGTTCAACTGGGGCGGTTACGAGGACTATGATTATTGTCTCAGGGTGAGACAGATGGGCTATAAAATAATGGTCGCAGGAGACGTTTTTGTATATCACCACTGCGGTAAAACAGCCGGTGCTGTTCCGGGATATGAGAAATTAAGGGAGACGAACCGGCATATATTCATTGATAAGTGGACAAAAAAATCTCTTGAATTTTTGGAAGAGATGTAATGAAGAACGATAAACCGGAAATAACCATAATACGTGACCCCAAAGCGACCTACCCCACCATACCGCCATACCACCCCAACAGGCATTACCCCGAAAATCCTTTCAGGGGCAAAAACCGGACAGACCCGGACAATAAAGTATATCCAATGGTGAGACAGGCGCTTAGGTCACTGCGTCTTGATGAAAGACGCTATGGCACGCCTGCCTGGAACCCGCTGGGCGGTTTCATTAAACCGGGCGACAGGGTATTGTTGAAACCAAATTTTGTCAGGGATTTTCATCCGAAAGACAAAGACATATTTTCAATTATCACGCATCCTTCAATTATCCGGGCAATGATTGACTATGTATATATCGCCCTGAAAGGCAAGGGGAGCATAACAATCGCCGACGCCCCGTTTGTGGACACGGATTTTAAGCGTATCATCCAAAAAACGGGATTCAGAAAAATAACGAAGTTATACGGGGAAAAATCGGGGGTTGGGATAACCTTGCTTGATTTAAGGAAGGAATGGTTCAGTTGTAACAGCGGGTTTATTCCCGAAAGGAAAGCCCTAACAGGCGACCCGATGGGTTACGTTAATGTTGATTTAGGCAGGGACAGCGAGTTCAGTGATTTTAAAAGATTTGAAAACCTGCACTACCTGGACTGCAGAATCGGTTCTGCCAGGCGGTATCATAATGGCAAGAGGAACGAGTATGTCCTCCCGCGGAGCGTTTTATCGTCGGACGTCATCATAAGTTTGCCCAAGTTAAAGGTGCATAAGAAAGCAGGCGTTACCCTTAACCTTAAGAATATGATAGGCATCTGCGGGGACAAGAACTGTCTTGCCCATTTCACCTGGGGGCCCCCGTCCCGCGGTGGGGACGAAATAAAAGACGGCGAACTTAAAGGGGCGGAGAGGTCAAGACAGTACAGGCAGTTAAAGTTATTTGGCGCGATGTTGTCGGATTCCCCGGAATCGTTTTTGAAACTATACAAAAGCATAGGTCTGTCAGCGCCGCATCCGCAGTCGCTGGAGTCCGTCCTCGGCGGGAGAGTAAATTTTGACCTGCCGGCGGGCGACTGGTACGGCAACGACACGCTATGGAGGACGATACTTGACTTAAACCGGATTGTCCGTTATGCCGATGGCAAAGGCAGAATCAGAAAAAAGGTGCAGCGGAGATTTTTCTCCTTAATTGACGGTATAATCGCAGGAGAAAAGGAAGGCCCGGTTGAGCCGTCACCCAGGAAGTGCGGCGTTTTGATAGCGGGTTTTGATTTTGTAACGGTTGATATGGCTGCAATCCACCTGATGGGTTTTGACTACAGGAAAATCCCGCAGTACAGCAATTTAACAGGGAAAAGAGAAAAAATAGTCCTTCCGGAAAATGTAACCGGCTATAACTTTAGATTCAAACCGCCTTCCGGCTGGGCGGGTAACATAGAAAGAAAATGAAGAACATTAAAGCATGCATTCTCTGCGGTTCAAAAAGGTATGAGATTTTCGGTATAACAAAGGGCTGCACGGGTTTAATGTACTTCATCGTCAGGTGTCCGGAATGCGGGTCGCTTTTTCTGCCGGGAAAATTTGACAGCATGGAACACAACCCCGACATGGGTTATGTCACGGTCAGTAAGAGTAGCGACCGCGGCCGTCATATTCCCCGTAATAAAAGATATGTCCTGTATAACAGAGACAGGAGAAAGGCGTTCAGGGTGTATTCGGATTTTATCAAAAGAAATAAACCGTCGGGGAAAATACTGGACGTCGGGTGCGGGGACGGCTATTTTCTGACGTTTTTCAGCAGGGACAAATATGAACGTTACGGGGTGGAGTTTAATAAAAACAACTATAACCGGTGCCTTAAAAACAAATTAGAAAATGTTTTTTACGGAAGATTCAGGAGCTTCCGTACGAAAAAGAAGTTTGATGTAATAGTGATGCTTTTATACATAGCACACTCCGAAAGCTCTCTTGCAAATTTACGGAAGTGTTACAGGTTGCTGAAAAAAGGGGGGATCATATTTCTTGAAACCGGAAACGCAAACTCAGACGTTGCCCGGCGGTTGGGGACAAACGGGGTGTTTTTCAGGGAAGCGCCTGCACACAGGTATTTCCCGAGTGATGAAACGATTGTGAAGATGCTTGAGCGGGCGGGTTTCAGTGACGCTGAGATCCTTGTCCCGAAAACCGAGGACATAATCTCACTGTGGGCGAGAAAGGGATAATATAGTTGATAATGGTTACATATTCCGGTATATTTCAGCCAGTCGTTTCGCTATTGCCCGCCAGTCGTATTTTCTTTCAACCAGTCCACGTGCATTTACCGCAATCCCTTTGCGTCGCCTCGCATTTTTTAGCAATTTAACCGTTTCGGCGGCGAATTCCCCGGGTGTATCGGTGATAATGATTTCCTTCCCGTGCCTTGCTTCTATGCCGTAACTGCCTAATTTGTTCGTTACGACGGGCACACCCATAGACATCGCCTCAAGGATTTTGCCCTTTATGCCTCCGCCGACGCGAGACGGAGCCACAAAAACGTCAGAGTTTTTTAAGTAAGGTCGGACGTCGGGCACACCGCCTGTAACACGCACATGCCTGTCCTCCTGAAGTTTAAGTATCTTTTCCGTCGGGCCGGAGCCAACGATGTATAATTTCACATTGGGAAGTTTCCCTGTAATAAGCGGGAGTATTTTTTTGCAGAAGTAAACCATGGCGTCTTCGTTCGGATAATGGTGGTAATGTCCGACATATGTTAAATTGAATCCATCGGCAGGGAAGAAGGTTCGCCCGCCGGCAGAGTCCCTGCCGGCAGCACAGCCGTAAGCAGGATTACTCCCGGAGGTAGCCCTCCCCCCGGTCTTCGCCCTGCTGAAAAATTTTGTGTCCACGCCGGTCGGCACGACCTCAATGTCTGCGGAAGGCAGAACCGCCTGCAGTTCATTCTTATCCTTTTGGGTAACGGTAATTATCTTGTTGAATTTCCCGCATATATTCGTTTCATACCGCACGAGTTTTTTCCACTCGGTGTATCTGTTTTTATCGCTCAGTTCGCGGTTGTGGATGGACCTGTCAAAAAACAGGTCGCTTGTGTCGTGTTGTGTAAGTATGGTTTTTATGCCACAGGAAAAATTTACGTAGCCCGCTATGATGGCATATTCTATATGCAGTAAATCAATTTTTTCCTGTTTGATAACCCTCCGGATGGTGTGCGCCATCCCCATGCAATAAAACTCCCTGACGGCATAGGGGTATGAGTCATCCAGGGGCGTTTTTGAAAAGGATACGGGGAAAACCTTACGGCAGTAC
This sequence comes from Elusimicrobiota bacterium, assembly GCA_018830385.1. GTDB lineage: Bacteria > Elusimicrobiota > Endomicrobiia > CG1-02-37-114 > JAHJSO01 > JAHJSO01. Next base: position 7,161 of record JAHJSO010000008.1, read on the forward strand.
TTCTTCAGTCCGGGGATGTGCAGCAACTGCTCCTGGCGCTGGATGAAAGTAATAAGGTAAATGTCATGCATGTGTCCCATAAATTTGAGTAAGTTGTAAATCCTTACTATGCCACCATGCACGGGCGGGTAAGGGAAATAGGGGACAACGAGAGCAACCCGTCTTTTTTTATTCATAGTCAACGGGACGGACGGCCACGCAGTAGTCCATCCGGACCTTTTCCTTTATGTCATCAACCAGTGGGAAGATCCGTTTACTGCCGATTTCAACGGTTTTCCACCCGGCGGCTTCAATCTCCTTTTTCAGTTCACTGTGTGTATATTGATGGACGATAATATTGCCTATTGAGCGGTCCCTGACGCCCCTGCCTGCCAGGTGTCCCGCAGTGTCAACGAATGCCCGTGCAAAAAAATCAACCGGCAGGACAAAAGTTTTCGGAAGGAAAATTCCGTATTTTTTTAATAGCAGATAAAAAAAGTACCTGCTCTCATGGTAATCCCACAATAAAAGTTTTCCGCCCGGCCTGACAGTATTTCTTATTTGTTTGAATAAGTTCATACGGTTTTCCCTGCGGAAAAACATTATTGTGTCAAACATAACCGCATAATCAAATGACTCCGGGCTGATGCCGGGCAACAGTTTTTCCAGGTCCATAACCCTGAATTCCGCCTTGCCCGGCAGGTTGTTGTATCTGAGCGCCAATTCCGAAGCCCTTTTTATCATATTAGGGCTGTTGTCAAGCCCCGTAACGGAAAAACCCTCTTTTGCCAGGGCAAACGATTCCCGCCCTGCCCCGCAACCAAGGACCAGGACGTTGGCGCCTGTTTTGCCGGACAGGAGGTATTTGTTTGCCATGTATCTCTCAACTTCATTCAGTCCCTTTTCAATCCACATAACCTGTCCTTCAACGGTAGTCATTTTATCGTAATTTTTTAAGGTACTCAATTTTATTTCCCGGTCTGTCCTGCCGCAGAAATAATATGTCGTAAAGATCATCAGGAATTTTACCGGCAACTCAAAGACCATGTAAATACAGGGTTCGGCCCGGTGAAAAGCCAAAAAACCGCACTGGAATAACCGGTGAAGGGCTTTGTTAATGACCGAAATGGCAGGCAGGGCTAACCGGACGGGTTTCATACGTGCGGCTATGTCAACCACCCTGCGTGACAGCGAGAGCCCGCCCAGCATAAAAACGAAAGTGCCTACGGCCAGCCGCGCTATCAGGTAAACAAGATATGAGTAAACCCCGGTTAGGTAACTTACCATTTTGCCTGATGGCGAAGTCAGGTCCAGGAAACCCCATTTTTTCTCAATCCGGATGACCCTGCCGATAACCATGGATTCACTGACGGGTTTGTCAAAACCAAGAGCCATGTCACCCTTTGTCCTCATCGTCCCGTTGCGACTGAGGCATGTCCTGTAAATAATGCGGTGGGCGTAAAGTCCGTTATTTTGTTCAAAGGCGAGAATGTCGCCGGGGCGGAGCGTTCCGGGTGGCGTCCTTTGTATGGTGAGGGTATCTCCGGCTTCAAGCAGAAACCCCATACATTTTCCGCTGTATTCACCCTCTATTTTGTTTTCAAATAATAATTGCTTTTTAAGTAACTCCACTTCATACATTTTTATCGTTTGCCGTCGGCGTTCCCCTGTATAGTTCCACCACCTGCTTCGTGTCCCCGCAGGCCACCATATTCCCCCTATCAAGATATAAACTCCGTCCGCAGTACTCACTGACCAAATCAAGCGAGTGTGATACGAACAAAATTGTTTTTCCCCTGTCCCGGAATTCCTTTATGGTCTCAAAACATTTATTCTGAAAAGATATATCACCTACCGCCATGATTTCATCAAGCAAGATTATATCCGCCTCCGCCTGCATTGCCACTGCGAACGTAAGCCGGCTGTACATCCCGCTTGAATAGTGTGTCAGTTCAGTATCAATGAAATCATGCAGTCCGGCGAAATCCACTATGCGGTCAAAATTTTTTCTTATTGTCCCACGGTTAAGCCCTAAAAGGGCGCCATACAGATATACATTTTCCCTGCCCGTGAGTTCCCTCTGGCAACCTGCCCCTAAACTCAGAAAGAAGTTTATGCTTCCGCTGACCCTCACCACGCCGCTTGTAGGATACAGCACCCCCGCAATAGTTTTTAATAATGTTGTCTTACCCGAACCGTTCGGGCCGATTATGCCGAATATTTCGCCCTTTCGGACGGAAAAAGTAATGTCCCGCAACGCCCAGAACGCCCCCGCCGTTTTCCTACCGGTGAAAGCGGAAGAGATACCCTTGAATATTGAGGTGCGGTTTTCCCCGCCGGCCCTGAACCTTTTTGAGAGATTTTCAACTTCAATTACGTTCATAATATTTCGGCGAACTTCCTTTGCATCTTTCTAAAGATTTTAAACCCAATGAACAGAATGAGTAGGCTCAACAACAATATTATCCCGAGCAGGGAGAAGTTTGGAGCATTGTTATATATCAGACAGGAACGTGACGCAGTGATTATGTGCGTCATCGGGTTCAACAACAGGAGAAGCCGCCTCTGTTCCGAAATGGCGGACAAACTGTAAAAGATGGGCGTAAGGAAAAAACCAGCCGTTACTATCAGTCCCCATATCCTTTCTATGTCACGGTAATACACGCACAACGCAGACAGCGGCAGTGAAATGCTTATCACCAGAATCAACTGGACAAGCACTATTAAGGGGACCAGAAAGAACAGGGGCGTAAAAGTAGCCCCCGACAAAAGCAGAAATGCCGTAAGTATGAGAAGTTCAAACAGGTGTGACAGAAAAACCGTCAGGACGGACGAGACCACGATAATTTCGCGAGGGAAGGTGAAGTTTTTTACAAGTTCCGCTCTCCGGATGAGTGACGATAAACTGTATGAGGTTGCGGAGGCAAAGAAATTCCACTGTACAATGCCGACCAGCAGGTAGAGGGGATAGTGCTCCACAAATTTTCCCATCCATTTTATGAACAGGAGGTTGAGTATCAGAAAGAGAAGCAGGGGGTGGAGTAAAGTCCAGAAGAAACCAAGGAGAGTCCCCTGGTCCCGCAACCTGAACTCAGACAATGTCATTTGCACGGTAAGGTCTAAATACTTATTTTTCATAAAAATCATCGCCCCTCGGGGAGGGGATAATTTACTTTCTCTATTTTCATTTTGAACTGTCATGTGCTCGTTTGAGATTGGCGAGCGCCCGTAGATTATTCGGGTCCGATTTTAACACCAGATTGTAATTCCTGATTGCATTTTCATAATCTTTCCTGACAAAATATATACTACCGATATTGTTATATGCGGAAACAATTTTGGGGTTAATATTTATGGTTTGTTTATACATCTCTAATGCCTGATTATATTCGCCTTTCAGGAAATAGATATTCCCGAGGTTGTTGTACGCCTCTGCATTTTTTGGGTCAATATTTATCGCCTGTTTAATGTATTCAAGCCCGGTGTCCGGATTTCCCATATCAACGCAGGTAAGTCCTATGTTGTTGTACGCCTTTGAATAGAGCGGATAGTACTGGATGGCTTTTTTATAGGAATCAATCGCCTGCTCGTAAGATTGTCCCTCCCTATAAATATTACCGAGATTATAGTGGGCTCTCGGGCAGGACTGGGATGTCCTGATAGTCGCTGTCCAGAGGGTAAAATTGTCTTTCCAGTCCTTATTGCGGGATATTGTTCTAACAGAATATAGGGTTATTAAAACAGCCAGCAGCGTCCATTTGATGTAGCCCTTCGGGAAAAGTTTGTTGAATATGGCTGCTGCCGCCATACAGAAACCTATGGATGGCAGATAGAGGTATCGCTCGGCGGCAAGATTAACTATCGGTATAATATTGGAGACCGGAATTAGTGTAACAAAAAACCACATTATGGAAAAAGATACTATTCTGAATTTTTTCAGCAAAACAAATACCATAGAGATAAGTACTACCAGGACAGTTAAAGATATTATCACTGAAAAATCATAGAGCGAATAAGAAACAGGAAACATATAAATGTAATCAGCACACAGGTTTAACGGGAAAAAAAACAGATATACATAGTGGGCAAACACTTTACTCATTGTAAATAAATTGGTAAATGGCGAAGTATATACGGCCAGATGTTTTAACTCATGGGGGAGGTCCGTTGGTATTTCATAGATGAACCTCGGCCCAAGAAACCAGAGATAACCGACGATTAAAATCAGATAAGGGATATACCACGGGAGCCGCAGCAGGAGTTTGCTGAATTTTGACTGCGAGATAAAAAAGTAGTCGTATAAAATAAACAACAGGGGTAAACTTATCGCCATACCCTTGGAGAGTACGCCCAGGACATAGAATATATTCGCCCCGATAAAATATAAAATTTTTGACCGGTTGCTTTCGGATTTTGCGCTTTTTATGAACAGCAAAAACCCCGAAAGACAAAAAAACACTACGAGTAAATCCGACCTGAACCCCACTACAGCTACCGATTCTGTGAGGACAGGGTGTGCTGCGAATATCAGCCCTGCCATTAATGATACGGATAAGTTTTTGACAGTTGAATAAACAAAAAAATACACCAGCAAGCAATTAAGAAGATGGAGGAGCACATTTGTGAGATGGTGTCCAAAGGGGTTCAGTCCCCAGATGGAATAATCAAAGATTGCGGAAAGCACCCACACCGGCCGTGCAACATTCGGGCAGTCAGGTATGACCTGGACAAAACTTTTGGGGTTTATTATTGTCAGGGCGTTTTTTGCTGTTTTGATAAATTTGTTTTCAACTATTAAATGAATGTCATCCCAAACGAACTTATTGTTCAATGAATTGGAATAGTTGATTCCTACAACGACCAGAAGGACGAGCAATATTTTAGAGTGGGTCATTGATTA
>JAHJSO010000225.1 GCA_018830385.1 Elusimicrobiota bacterium
CAGCATCCTTAAACTGAATATAGCCACAACGCCCGCCTCGCCGTGCGGGTCCTGCCTTGGACCATATACATTCCCGTATCTCATAGAAACCGTATTTATTTTGAAAACTTCGGAGTAGTAATTCATATAGTACTCAACGACAAGTTTTGCAATACCATAGGGTGACATTGGGTTTTTGGGTGCCTTTTCATCCGGGGGCGTCTCATTACACTCGCCGTAAATCGTGCCGCCGCTGGAGGCGAAAATGAACTTTTTGACGTTGTATTTCCTGCAATTTTCAAGCAGATGAACAGAACCGAGGATGTTTATTTTCGCATCAAACAACGGGTCGGCGACTGATTTCCTGACGTCAATCTGCGCCGCATGGTTGTTGACAACTTCAAACCTCCCGTTTTTGAATATGCCTTCAACAGAAGGGTCGTTAATGTCCGTTTTGTAGAACTTTGCTTTCGGGTTTAAGTTATTCTCTTTCCCGGTTGACAGGTCGTCAACAACGGTTACCTCATGTCCCGCAGAAATGTAAGCATCAGTGATGTTTGAGCCGATAAAACCCGCTCCACCTGTAACCATGACTTTCATTATAAATGTTTCTCCCTTTAATAGGAACCTTTTTTACTGAAAATGGCCGGAAGTGTTTTGAATAATATTTTTAAATCCATCCCCAGCGACCAGTTTTCAATATAGTATATATCCAGTTCAATCATTTCCTCGTAACTCAGTGACGCCCTGCCGGATGTCTGCCAAAGCCCCGTCACGCCGGGAAGAACCCTTAGCCGTCTCTTTGCCCATGTATCATACGCAGCGGTTTCCCACAAAACCTGGGGACGCGGACCCACAAGACTCATATCGCCCTGTAGAACGTTTATTAATTGCGGTATTTCGTCTATACTGAACCTCCTGAGAAATCTCCCTATGAGCGTAATCCTCGGGTCGTTTTTCATCTTGAAAACGGGCCCTTCCCTTTCTGACAGGTGTTTTATTTTTTCAAGCATCGCTTCGGCGTCTTTCAGCATTGTGCGGAATTTGTAAAACTTGAAAATCTTGCCCATGTATCCCATCCTGTTGTGCATATATAATATCGAACCGAAGGACGTAATTTTTATTAATATCGCGATCATTAAAAGAAATGGAAACAGTACTGAAAGCGCTATAAGTGAGACGATAACATCAAATACCCTTTTATAAAGAAAATTAATTCCTGCCAGCGAAACAGCCCTGATGGTAAATACGGGCATCCCGAGTGATTCGTCTATGAGAATTTCCCCCTGTCTGAGTTGCAAAAGGTCGGGGACAATTTTGAACTGAACGTTCTTTTTCTCAAACATGTCGGACAACAGGAGGAGTTTATCCGTGGTAAATGATGAAATAGTGGTAAAGACCTCGCTGATATTTTTTTCATCCGCGTATTTAATTATTTCATTTTCGTCCCCGTATTCAAAAAGGAAATAAGGCCTTATATGCCCGTGTCTCTTTAAGATTCTTTTAATGGCATTAACGTCTTTACTCCTGCCTACAACAAGCACATTTTTCGTCCTTACCGTCGCCAGCCGCAAAAGGGTTTTAGCCGCCTCGTGCCATATAAAAATAAAAAGGCTGCTCAGTCCCCATATAATGGAAAGGACAATTCTTGAAAATTCCGCCTCCCGGTACAAAAAGGTTATCGCCATTGTGAGTACCGTGGCGAACGTCGTCCCCTTAAGGACAATGATAAACTCATCCAGCGCGGGAAAAAATCTCTTTTTGTAAAAACCTGAGAACAAAAAGGATAACAGCCAGAGAAACAGCGTCAGGTAAAACAGTTGCTGATAATGATGCCATGCAGGGATACCTTTTAGCGGCGGAATGATTCTTGTAAACGGCGTCCAATAAAATCTTATGTAATACGCCCCCACAAAAGATAGGTGTAAAAGAATAATGTCACCCAGGGCAAGAAAGAAACGGAAAATCAAACTCATCTTTTTATTTTATCATAAATTCATACAAAAATCAATACCGGAGAAGATTTCCTGCGGTTCTATTGACTCCATACACCTGTTACGGCTGCATTTATATTCATAGCCAAGGTATAGACACGGG
>JAHJSO010000226.1 GCA_018830385.1 Elusimicrobiota bacterium
GGCGCAAGAGTTATCCCCCGGTACATTCCATGACGATCTCGCGTATTATTACAGGGTCAGCGAAAAGCAGGACCTAAGTCCCAACGACAGGTATTACATCCTCCTGAAAATAAAAAATAAATACAAGAACACGAACATAAACATTTCAAAACTGGAAACAGAAATTGATAAACTGAAGGTTGAAAAGAGCAAACTGATTGACGGCCAGACGGCTGTCGCACCTGAACTTCCGAAGAACAGCCAGCCCCCGGTCCTGCCCCAGACAATGCCTCAGTCCCGGACATCCTCACCGCCCGTGGACAAGAAATACAAAATTGAACAGGGAGACATCCTTGCCATCAACGTAACGCCGGCTGAAGAGGTTTCAAGGGAAGTAATAGTCAAGCCGGACGGGACTATCTCGTTGCCGCTCGTCGGCAGCATTAAGGCGGAAGGCATGACTGCCGAAGAACTTTCAAGGATGCTTGAGAAGAATCTTTCAGTTTACATTACAGGCCCGAAGGTCTCAATAAACATGAAGCATTTCAGCAGGAGACAGATTTTTGTAATGGGCCAGATAAACAGGGCGGGGGCGTATGAATTCAGGCCGGGGTTGCGTATTTTTGAACTAATTTCCATTGCAGGAGGCCTCGGGAAAGAGGCATCTGCAAAGAATATCAGGGTGCACCGCGGCGAGAGGGAAAACAGGAAGACATTTACCGTGAACCTTGACGAGGTAATAAAATCAGGCGACCTGTCAAAGGATTTTGCCCTTGAATCGGGGGACATAATTGAAATCCCGAGAGAGCCGAAAAGTGTTTCTGTGATAGGGGCAGTAAATTCGCCGGGCGTGTATGAATGGCACGGGGGTATGCGCGTGCTGGATGCAATCTCTGCTGCAAAAGGACATTCCGAAATTGCAAGTTTAGGGGCGGTGAGGGTTTTCCGGGAGACATCCGAAGGCAAAAAAAGATTAAAGATAGTCCCCGTGAATAAAGTGCTGGCAGGGAACACACAGCACGATATTGACCTTGAGCCGGGAGACATTGTATATGTGCCGAAAAGGGCGCTTGCCACAGGCCAGTGGTTTGTCCAGACCGTTCTGCCGTGGCTTTCGCTGATATCTTTGGTTCTTGTAATTATTGCCTATACTCCGAAATAGGAATACCGGCAGCAATCAACATGGAGGAGATTTAATTGGAACAATACGGGCTGACCGTCTATGATTACTGGCGTATAATAAGACGCAGGAAATTCATAATATTTTTCAGCGTAGTGAGCGTCCTAATTTTCACCTGGATTTTTACGAACCTGCAGACCCAGGTATATCAGGCGACGGTGGTAGTTAAGGTTGAACCATCTCTTATTGTTCCCGGCGTTTCAACCGAGTTGTTAGGGTGGGACATGCTTGCCGCAATAAACACCGAGGTGAAGATAATAAAGAGCGCCGTGGTGGCTAAAAGGACGGCGTTAAAACTCGGGCTGCTTCCCCCTGTTATAACCGAAGAAGAACAAAATTCAATAATAGCGAACGTGCAATCAAAGATAGAGGCGGAAAGGGTAAGCGACACAAACCTTATAAAAATAATGAGCACGGGCGCCGACCCCGATGAGTTATACAAATTAGCGAACGTCACGGCGGAGGTTTACATAGAAAAGGGTATTGAAGACAGGACGAGGAGGGCAAGGGAGTTAAGGGAGTTTATAGAAACGCAGCTGACGGATGCAGGACAGAAATTGAAAGAGTCGGAGGAGAAACTAAGAAAATGGACGGAACAGACGGGCGCCACTGGGATGGGGGGACACCTTGCCCTGCAGGCCGTGAACCTTCAGACACGGCAGGCGGACCTGCTTAAAAAATACACCGCGAAACACCCTGACGTCGTTGAAATAAAAAAGCAGATTAAAACAATTGAAGACCAGATGAGGCAACTGCCGAGGGAGGAACTGGAATACGCCCGCCTGATTCGCGACGCAAAACTGAATGAGGAACTCTACACCCTCCTTGCAAAGAGGCACAAAGAGGCGCAGATATCAGAGGCGGACAGGGTCCAGAGTGCGTTTATTGTGACGCCCGCAACGAGGCCGTCTTACCCGATAAAACCCAACAAGATTATGAATATTACTCTTGGAGGCCTGGTGGGTATTTTCGTCGGGTTTATCTTTGCGCTTGTTACCGAGCACATAGACACGTCTATCGGGACCATAGAGGAACTTGAAACATACCTGCAGTTGCCTGCGATAGGGATAATACCGCACATAGCGGGGGTGTCTAGAATAGGGGGGTTCAGGATTGATGCGGGGTTGTTCCGCAGGGCGGACGACGTTGACGATATAAGAAGAAAACTCATTGTCTCCCACTCAACAAAATCTCCTTTTGTAGAGGCGTATCACACGCTCAGGACAAATATAAAATTTGTGAAAGAGGAAATGACCGGGCCAGGCGCCAGCATCCTGGTTACCTCATCCGGGGTAAGCGAGGGGAAAACGTTGACTGCAATAAACTTTGCGCTTGCTGCCTCGCAAGTAGGCATAAAGACCCTGTACCTGGAACTGGACCTCCGCCGGCCGACCGTTCATAAAATTTTTGGAATTAAGAGAGCACCTGGTTTCAGCGACTGCATCCTCGGAAAGAAAAGATGGACGGACATCCTCCGCGGCACGACCGATTTCCTGATGGGAGAAATCGCACTGGATAAAATCATCAGGAGCCCGGGGCTTGAAAACCTGAAAATTATTCCGTGCGGCTCAATACCGCCAAACCCGGTTGACACGTTGAACTCGCCGTTTGTGGGAGAGGTGCTGGACGAGATGCGCCGGAGTTTTGAACTGATTGTCTGCGACTGCCCGCCCGTCCTGCTATTTGCGGATTCGCTTATCCTGTCAAAACACGTGAACTCGGTTATAATAGTTTACAGGGTAGGCAGGATAGCCCGCGGGGCGCTGAAGAGGACAAAGGAGCAATTGGTGTCCGCAAAGGCAAACGTTTTAGGGGTTGTTCTGAATGACATAAAGGCAAGCGAGATGGAACCGAGATACGGATATTATTACGATTACAAGTATTACGCGGATGCGGAAAAGAAATAGGATACGATGCTCCGGGCAGCCCTCTTGCCCATGCCCATCGCTTCAATAACTGTCCCTTCCCCTCCGACGATGTCACCCCCCGCAAACACCTTCTTTATTGATGTTTCCATCGTGTCGGGGTTCACCCTGATACTGCCGTCACCGGCGGTTTCCAGCCCGGCGGTAACCCTCTGGATAACAGGATTGGGTTTAAGCCCCATTGCAATGATTACGGTGTCCGCAGGTAGAACAAATTCAGAACCGCGGACAGGTACGGGCGACTGCCTGCCGGAAGAGTCCTTCTCTCCGAGCGTGCATTTTAGACATTTAACGCCCGTTACGTATCCGTTTTTATCTCCGGTAAATTCTACCGGCTGGGTCAAAAATGTAAATTTTATTCCTTCCTCTTTTGCGTGCCGAATCTCCGCCAGGCGCGCAGGCATTTCCTTTTCTGTCCTCCGGTATAATATTGTGACGTCACAGCCCAGACGCAGGGCTGACCTTGCAGCGTCCATTGCCGTGTTGCCCCCGCCTATGACCGCGACATTTTTTCCCGTGTTTATTGGCGTGTCGTATTTCCCGGGGTCGTTGCCGCCCATGAGATTTATTCTCGTTAAAAACTCATTCGCCGAATAAATCCTGCAGAGGTTTACCCCGGGTGCGCCCGGAAAAACGGGCAGTCCGGCGCCTGTTCCGATGAAGATTGAAGAATATCCCATTTTGAATAAGTCATCCAGCGTCCGGAGTTTGCCGATTATCGCATTGCAGATAATCTCAACCCCTAACGATTTAACATATTGAATCTCCCGCTCAATAATATTTTTCGGCAGGCGGAATGAGGGTATGCCGTATCTTAAAACGCCCCCGGGTTCGTGCAGCGCCTCAAAGATGGTAACGCTGACCCCTGCTTTTGCAAGGTCGGCGGCGCAGGTGAGCCCTGCAGGGCCTGACCCGACGACGGCGACCTTCTTTTTACCGTCAGCAACGGTTTTTTCGTCCGGTGGATGTTTGCCGTCCGTTTCGGTTTTCGGGCAGTCCTCCCCGCCCGCGTTGCTTATCTCCCAATCAGCAGCGAATCTTTCCAGACATCCGATTGCGACGGATAACCCGCCCTTTTTGCCTAACACGCATTTTATTTCACACTGGGTCTCTTGCGGGCATACCCTGCCGCATACACCCGGGAGGTTATTCTTTTCCTTCAGGGTTTTTATCGCCCCGGAAAAATTCTTTTCGGCAATCTCTTTTATGAATTTAGAGATGTCTATGCCGACCGGGCACCCTTCAATGCACTTTGGTTTCTTGCACCGGATGCACCTGGCCGCTTCCATTATTGCCTGCTGTTCCGTATATCCGAGGGCGACCTCAGTAAAGTTATTTTTTCTTTCTGCCGCAGGGGCTTCAGGCATCTTATTTCTTGTCATTTAATTTTTTTATTGCCTCCCGCTCCTGCCCGGAAAAAAGTTTAACGCGGTTTTCAAGTTCATCCCAGTTTATGTCATCTCCGTCAAATTCAGGTCCGTCAACACATGCAAATTTCATTTTTCCCGAAACGGTTACCCTGCAACTGCCGCACATGCCCGTACCGTCAATCATAATGGGGTTAAGGGAAACAACGGTTCTTATGCCTGCCTCTTTTGCAATTTCACAAACCCTTTTCATCATGAGAACCGGCCCCGCAGAATAAACGAGCGAAATCCCTCCGCTCCCCGGCGCCGTCACAAGTTTTTTAAGAACGTCCGTTACGAACCCCTTGTCTCCCGCAGTCCCGTCGTCGGTAGCGATGAAGAGCCGGTCGCCCGCCTTTTTAAAATCGTCCAGAAGTATCAGCATTGACGCCGACCTCGCCCCGACAATGACGTCCACCGTATTGCCTTTTGATTTAAGCGCCCCGCACACCGGAAGGACTTCCGCGGCCCCGACTCCGCCCGCCACGACTACCACATTCCCATAATACATTATTTCAGCCGCTTTGCCTAATGGACCTGCGATGTCATGCAGGGCATCCCCGGGTTTGAGACGTCCGAGCAGAGTGGTAGTAACCCCTACTTCCTGGAATACGATTGTAAGAATGCCCGTGGCAGGGGTTTTTTTAGCAACGGTCAGGGGGATTCTCTCCCCGTTCTTATGGACCCTTATAATTACAAACTGTCCCGGCTGAATTTTCCGTGCGATTTCAGGCGAGAACACTTCAATTTGTTTGATTTTTTCTGCAAGCGGCAGGATGCTTATGATGTTATTCTTTTTCAAGTTCAATGTTCCAGTAAACGCTGTCAATAAATTTCTGCCAGGATGATTTTACTTTAGCAGGGCTTTTCAGAATTAACGAGAGGCATGGGTTTACCGCAGGACGGTTCGGTTTGATTTTAAGTTTCATCCCTGCCTCTTCAAGCAGGAAACTACCCTTTTTAAGGTTGCATGAGATACAGGAAGTTACCACATTTTTCCAGTCGGTCCTACCTCCGCGGGAGCGCGGGACAACGTGGTCAAGGTTTAATTGTGTCGGAGGTAACTTTTTACCGCAGTAACAGCACTTGTAGTTGTAGTGTTCGTATATGTTTCGTCTTGTGAATTTCACGTCCCTGAAAGGCACCCTGTCGTAGAATTTCAGGGCGATGACCTCTGGTATGGCGATTCTCAATGCAGGGGTTTTTACAAACCCGCCCGGGTGGGCCTTTATATACCGGGAGATTTCACACCAGTCACCGAAGGAATACGTCTTGTATTCTTCGTCAACGACGGATGCCCTGTCCATATAGACAAGACGCAGAGCCCTCCGCCATGTAGTAATCTGTATTGCAAAAAAGTTTCTGTTTAATACAAGGACATCCATTGTTAAGTTATTCTTGATTTAGTCGATTTTCTGACATGGCGCACATCTGTTTCTTCTTTTGTTTTGATTTTTTCGGGTCTTTCAATAAAGTGAGCAATCGGGGATAACTTCATCTAATATAGTGGGCAAAATTATCCTATTAACTTTAATTCTGCCACCCAAAATGCTCCACTTTTTTCCTTTCTTCCGTAATAAAGCAAAAATCTTAATCTGTCTGTACTACCCACTCTTTTAGAAAGACCTAAATAATGGAATGATTAAAATCTTGCAGAAAAACTTATTCTGTGTGTATCACCAAGTAAACCATATGGCACAAATGAATAATCCATCTGGTAGTTGGTGAAGAGTTTCAAGCCAAGCCCTGCTCCAAAGCCTGTGAAATTTGTCTTATCTATATTATCTTGTGTTATTATGTCTTTATTTGATATTACACCTTCTATTAACTTACCTGCATATCCTGCTCGTAGTGCTAATATATTTACTGGACAATATTCTGTCCCTACACTTACTATTGTTCTTCCTTCGTATATTTGTTGTTTTATATCAACTGCTACTGTTATTGCACTTATAGTGTAGCCGAGTCCTGCTGTAACGGTTAATGGCAGATTGTATCCTTCTGAGATAAATTTCATCTGTGGACCTATGTTCTGTATTGATAGCCCTGCTTTCAGGTTGTTTATTGGTGTCTGGTAAAGTGTTCCTAAATCTATTGCTACTCCCTGTGCTGTGTGGTTTTCTATGTTTTGCTGAATGATCTTAAGATTTAATCCTGCTGAGAGTGATTTTGAAAGTTCTGGCATGACTTTACTATAACTCAATGTTACTGCAAGGTCATTTGCAGAAAATGGATTGGTTCTTTGACGATTCACATCTCTACCTTCTATTTCTCCTTGAGATAAATATATTACACTCCCTGCAACAACTCCTGACTTGAGAGGGTGAGCATAACTAATAAAGTCAAGTTTTGTATCTACTAACCATTCTGTATGCATTGCTGAGATTTCTCTTTTGCTTAATTGTGCAAGTCCTGCTGGATTCCAGTGTATTGCTGTTACATCGGTTGCTACAGCGGTAAATGCAGAACCCATTCCTATTGGACGAGCACCTATGCCAATATTAAGAAACGAAGCACCTGTTGTTTCTGAAAAACAGTTAGCAATTGTAAAACAGAATAATAGTAAAGTTACAGTTGATAACACTGAAATTTTTTTGATAATGTTTCTGTTCATTGATTTTCTACCTCTACAGTAGTTTCTTGCTCACTATTATTTTATCACTGCAACTTTATTCAGTGATTTTATTACTTTGTCATCTTTCTGTGCACGGACTAGATATATGAATACACCTGATGCTACATCGGGAGTATCCCAGGTGTATTCATACGCATATTTGTTGTCTATGATTTTCCAGTCATTACCAGAAATTTCAACTGAATGCACCAACTCTGCTGCTATGTTGTATATTTGTATTTCAATTTTATCTGCAGTACCTACTTCTATGTGTATCGTTGGGTTCTTACCTTCTTTTGCTGGATTTGGAAACGCATATACTTCACCAAGTTTGAATGTTGGGTCTGCAGTAATTTTTGGTTCTGGTTGTTCATCTGTTGACGGTGGTTCAGAAATAGCCACACCAGGAATGGGTGACATAATCTGATATAGTGAGAAATGGTTTGTCTCACAGGAAAGAGTATTTTCATCTGGATTGACTTTTGAACTTTCTATAGGTTCCCACAAACTTTTTTCTTCATTCCAGTAATATATTTTTAAGTCAGTCTCATCAATATATTTCACATTTTCATCAGTATAGTTCATTACAATTGTTATTGGTTTAGCAAATTGATTTGTGTCAGCATTAAATTCATAGCCTTTACCAACAGGTCTAATTTTTATTTTCTCTGCTGATAATTTCTTACCATAACTAACCTGAACTGACATTGCAAGTATTTCTGTTTCTTTTCCTAACGCTCCTTTCGGTATAATCAACTTTACACCGTCAGAACTTGTCAATTCGTCACCTTCAGATGAAACTTTTGTCATTATACTCGGTGAAATTATTTTGATTGTATCACTACCTATAAATTTTATCGGTTTGGATTCTATGTCAATTTCACCTTCAACTGTAATTTTTATTTCATCAGCAGGTATTACTACTTTTTGTAGTGCCTCTCTATCAAACTTCACCATAAGGTCAGGTATACCGTCGTTGTCATGGTCGCCAATTCCTTTTGGTTTTGTCTCGGCATAAATTGGCTCTATTTCCATATTACCAATTTTTGTAATCTTTAATGTATTAATATTAACATCTTTCAGGTTATATTCAGTCGGTAATTCAATATATGCCGTAACCCATTTACCTTTTGATTTCAAGTTTAATGTATCAGGGTCAATATCAACAATAGCAACAACATGCGGTTCTTTACTAAATAGCGCATATAAAGATACTTGATATATCTCTGCTACTATACGATTGTTTGCTAAGTCAACAAATTGATTTATTCCTGTAGTAACCCAAGTTGTTCCATCATACCGACGAATTTCTAAATTATTCCCGTCAAGTACAGGATCGTAAAGAAAAACTAAAATTGCAGGTGCTAGAAAACTGCCCTGCGTTACATTTATATCATAAATAGCACTTTGTAAGAAAAGTCCTTTGTCGTTTATAGCATATGCTGTAGTAACCGGGATAGAAACTGTAGTAATACTTACATCAAAAGTAGGGTCGTGTCGTAAAATAATGTCTAAATAACTTGTACTAATTGTATTTGATTTAACTAATTCTATTGTTCCACTTTTGGGCTCTGAAGTAATCCATGGTACTGTAGGGGCTGGTTTATATCTTACCCAGGTATCATATTTATACACAGCAAAATTATAGTTGTCTGTATACCAGGAAACATTTTGAGTTAGACCTTCTGTAAACTTACCAAGGTCGCCAAAATCAATTGTTGTTATTGGGAGGATACTTGTTGAAGTTATTACTATCTTAAACTGAAGTTCTACATTATCACCAGGAGCACATCCAGTAAAACTTATTGTTGATGTACTACCAATCACTATCGGGTCGGGGAAATCAATTAAATCAACTACAATAGGTGCTGCTGTATCTACCTTTATAGCAAATGCACTTATCTTTTCTTGGCTTTCTTGTAGTGAAGGATTACTTGCTTTAACCTTGAGATAATAGTTCCCGGATTTGATTTCTCCTGTTTGTTTCTTACCATCCCAGACAAATGAATGTAATCCACCAGATTGTGAAATTCTAGTTGCAAGTGTTCGTGCAACTGTGCTTTTGTCTGATTCAAGTATTTCAACAGTTACTTCTTCTGCGGTTTCACTTAATATATATGAAACCGTACTTGTTTCACTTTCAAAAGGATTAAATCTACTTGGTGTTGCTGATAAATTACTTATCGTTATTGATTTAACATTTATTACAAATTTGTCATTAGTATCAGGTAACATTACATTACCAACTAAATCACTCGCATTCATAACAGTTATCTTTGCTATACCATCACCAGTATTCGGGTCAATTGCTACATCACTTGCAACTGTATATGTATCACTTGATTTATATGTAGTTGACCAAACAGGATTTGTATTTGCATATAAAGGTGGTACAACACCTTCCGGGTCAAAATATACCGTCGGTGGCTTTGTCAAATCCATCGATTCAGAGAAAATTATCTTAAATATAGGTAATGTTCCAACTGCAGTAACTGTGCTTGGTGTAACTGTAATTGAAGTTGCTACTGGTGGAACACCATCCTTTGCTTGAATTGATGAACCGATGACAGCATAATTTCCTGCTAGATCTGCAATTGAACTTACAATTATTACCCAGGGGTTAGCATCTGTTGGCATTACTGATGTTAAAGTTATTTCAACTATTGTGTCTGTAATCAAACTGCCTGATTGCACAGTAAAACTTTCAACATTAAAGTCATTGCCACTTACTGTAGCAGCATCTAATTTCTCACTGAAAATTACATGAATTGTTGACGTACTTTTTGTTACTGCTGAAATTAATGATGGCGGAGTTTTATCACAAATTGCCCATGCTTGATTATTACCTACAGTTTGAATATTACCATCTTTATCCACTGGTTGAATAGTGTAGTAATAAACTACTCCGTCGATCAAACCTATACCTGAATCAATATATTTTGTAACTGTTGTTGTGGCAATTTCTATTCCTAATACAGGGTAAGTTGCTCTGAAAATTTTATAGTACCCTATACCTGTATTATCGTCAGTAACTTCTGACCAAGACAGTTCAATGTTACCTTGTATTCGGGCAGTTGCTGTTAAATCAACAACTGCGAATGGTGGTATGGTGTCTACATATTGGATATAGTCATATTCAATTATGGCTGAACGAAGCAACAGTTTATTACAAGTTATATCTTTATAGTCATATTCCAGTGTAGTTGAATGCAGTGTCAATGGTTGCGCCCCCGAATAAGTAATACAAAAAACAAGATACAGAAGAAAAAAACAAAATGTGATTTTCTGCCAAATCCTTGACCTGAAGAACATATGTTACACTTCCTTTATCCCAAGCGGTAATTATCTATTTCCATATAAAATATCTACTATCTTAAATATAGAGTAGACAACCTTATCTTTAGTCCTTTCAGGAAAATCGTTTTTTAAATTGAGTAGTCCGTATTTCGTCAATAACTTTATTGGTTTCCTTTGAAATTGATAACACTTATAAGGAGAAAGTATTTTGAAACCAGCAGAAACGAGATATCTTTTCATTACCTCATAAGTGAAATAATAAATATGTCCTTCAGGCATGACATAATGTGATTTTTCACCTTTATACCTAAATCTGTCAAAATTAGAAGTTGAATGATAAAACAGGCCTTTTTCTTTGTCCAAAAACTGCGAATCTTTACTGATATCATGTGTTCCTATATCGGTATAGGGCGGTAATACCAAATTGAATTTTTCGCCTGTATTGTTTTAAAATTTTTTTAATCACGATATAATATTTGATTGAAAGAAGGAATATAAATAGCATTTTCACCTGTACTGAAAACTTTTCCAGCATACAATTCTTTTATTGGTAATCAATATGGTTTTTTCGCAACAAAAATGAGGCCATCTGACCACATCACATTTTTTTGATTATTGAATTTTATGGATTGTTCATAATTCAAAAAAAGCAGAGGGAATTTTTTATGTAATATTCGGCTTAAAAATGAAAAAAAACATGTTATTAAAGGATGCAACCAAATATAATAGCTTTTTAAACTAGCGCGATAAATTCTGATCTCTTGAAATTTATTTTTTTCTAAATACGAGTTCAATAAATATGGTGGAAGGACACTTATATGGTTGTGTTCTGAGAGCCAGAATGGATCAAAAAGAAAGAAACCTCCGGTCAGAAGGAATTTTACTCTTGAGTAAAGCGAGTTTATGTTGGGTATATCTAAGATGAAAATACCCTTTGGTGAGAGAATACGAAAAAATTCAGATAATGTGAACATAGGATTTTCAACATGTTCAATACCAGCAAGACACACCACCGCATCGAAGAAATTATCTTCAAAGGGTAAACGCTTGTTCATGTCAGCAAAAACACATTTAACTTTTTCAAAAGACATTTTTTCCGGTAAAATGTCCGCCGCATATACTTTATATTTATTTTCAAATAGTATCGATGTAAACAAACCACTCCCTGCTGGAATGTCTAATACAGTTGACACATTGGGATAGGTTTTTAGAATTGATAAAACTTGTTCGTAAATTCCTAACATGGTTTGCCTCACCATCTCATTGTTGGTTCCCATAAGCGTTCCTTGACCTTTATTGATTAGAGAAATAAATCAAATTCACAATAACGGAATTATCTATTAAAATTCATTTTGCGTCAGTTCTTAATGTAATTTCTATTTGTATATATCTGTGGTTAGCAGGACCGTTAATTTTTTGTGTTTTGTATACTTGGTGATATGTAGGCAATACATCAGTAGAAGCAAATGGAGCATTGCTTCCTCGCCATCTTACTTCGCGAGTAATTGTTATTCCATCGTAATCTATCACTTGTCTATAACCCGACGGTAATTCCGGATATTCATCGGCAATGAAAGTTATTGACTTGATCCGTCCAGTATCTTTCTGTGTATCAATCACAGGACTTCTTATTGACGCCGAGACAACCCCAGGTTTAAGTTTAATATTCCCATTAACATCCAATTCAACTAATGCACTTGTTGTGATAGGAGTGCCATTTTCATCTATCCACCCAGACCATTGATCATTAAACCAAGAAGAAATTCTTCCAATGCCGTGAGCGCCAATGTTCTGAAATTCCCCATTTTCTACCGAGCCCGCCTTAAGACAAAGGGATGATGACTTTAAAAGAAATATCTCTTTGTCAATATCTAAAAACTGGGGATCTACGGAAATACTTTTCTGACCTATTTTCTGAGGAACTGGAAGTGGTGCATAGTTCACTTTTTCATTTTGAAAGAAATTGTTGTAGTCGCAATATAAAACTCTATCCCAAGAACGCACGACAATACTTTCTGACCCCTTATTTTCTACAAAATTGCAATTTTTGACACTGCCTATATCAACAAAATAACAAATTCCATCCCGTGTGGCAGAATTTCTAACGAAATTGCAATTCCTTATACTGTAGGAACCATAATAGCGTGAAACAATACATGCACCTTCTGTTGCTTTATTGTTGAAAAAATCGCAAAATTCAATACTAATAAAATATCCACTGATATATATCGCTCCGCCAGTGTGCGCAACATTATCTTTGAATACACAATTTCTAATAGTGATGAAACTACCACCCATAAAATTACTTCCTTCAAAAACTCCAAAGCAGTTTTGTATTATAAATGAATCAATCGCAATGTAATCTCGGTTAATAACAAAACCCATTCGCGTTTTCTCTCCATCAATAACCACCTCACCAACACCTTTAAGATAAATATTTGCTTCTTTCGTTCCTGAATTAACAAATGTTATTGTTTCTTTATATGTTCCCTGATTGACATAAAGGGTATCACCTGCCACTGCTTTGCTGGTTGCTGCATTGATAGTTTTAAATGCCGTATCCCAACATAGTCCGTTATTAGTGTCACTCCCATTTAAAGAATCAACATAATAATTTGTTGCATTTACTGTAAACCAAACTGATAAAACTAAAACTGTTGCAAGAAATAATGTTTTCTTCATCTGTGAATAACCCCCTAAGTTATTGCCAAACATCTATAGTTCTTCTTTGACCTTTCTGGTAAATGACTGCCAGTGGGATAAACGTCTTGATATAATTTTACAATACTTAAATCATTTTGTCAAGTACACCGGATAACAGTACACAGGATATCTGTAATGTCTTTATCTTTTTCCGACGATTTTTTGCACAAAATTTTACAATAAAAAAGGATAGCCCCCGCCAGGATGTCATGTTGATTTTTCAGGAGTTTTTATAAGCTAGTACAATAAAACTTTTTGCAAGTAATTTTGCCAGTTTCAGAGCGAGTATTGTTTTTATGTAAAACAATTTTATGTCCGGATGAGCGTCAATGTTCAGGTTTTTAT
This sequence comes from Elusimicrobiota bacterium, assembly GCA_018830385.1. Classification (GTDB taxonomy): domain Bacteria; phylum Elusimicrobiota; class Endomicrobiia; order CG1-02-37-114; family JAHJSO01; genus JAHJSO01. The sequence continues at coordinate 13,450 of JAHJSO010000226.1, forward strand.
ATTTAGCATAGATTCCGGCATTTTGCCTGTCACAAGCATAACCTTTTTCTTCAATATTAATAACCCCGCACGGATACTGATAGTTGATTACCGGCATATATACCGTGCTTCCGGCAAACCCTGCAGACCCGACCATCCCTTTTAATTTCCGGTAAGAATAGATGGGCGTTTTGTAGAGGCGCCCCGCCAGAAGGTAGGAAACAAAATCAGCGATTTTTCTCGGTAACATACAAACAAAGGGTAAACTGACGTGCGGGTCCCACAAAAGATTTAAGGGGAACCATCTGTTTTCTATCCCGAGGTATAACACGCCGCCGTTTTTTAACAATGAAAACGCCCGTGACAGGACCCGTTGATGGACGTTTTCAAAATCCCCTGCCTCGTTTATTGCCGTCCATTCCAGTACGCCGTTAAGCAAAATCAGGTCAAAGGAATTTTCAGCCAGGCGGGCGGACAGGAACGGCTCCTGTATCAATGAAATGTTATTAACGTTGCCATTCTTAATCCTTTCCCTTATTATGCCCGCATATTCATCGGATGGCTCCACCGCGGTTACTTTTAGGCAGTGTTTCGCAAAGGCAATGCTTATGCCCCCGCCGCCGGCTCCGATATCCAGGATATTTTTGTTTTTTAACAGGCCGGTTTCCCGCATGATAAATTGGGCCATCATTTCCCCGCGGTTTAACCCGTCCAGCCAGGAGGATAGTTTATTGGTTTCTGAGTTTTTCATTTGATAAAATCCATTTGGTTGTGTAATTGATTATTCTTCTGAAAAATATCCTTTTTAATACAGGAGGCCTGCCTGCATTAAAAGCAAACTCATTGCCCGTTATATGAACGAAATAGCGTATTTCAAAAAAGGACAACAGGTCGTCATTAACGACAGATTCAGACGCGTACGCCTGCAGAAATATCCTTTTTAGTTCTTTTATCTTTTTATAATCAACAAAAGGACGTTTTAGTTTAAACATGTCCATACAAACCAAAAAGGTTGCCGGGTCATCATATATAGTCCTGTAATCAAAATTTTCAAAATCCACGATACATATCTTGTTTTGTTTGTTGATTAAAATGTTTCTTGGTCCGAAATCCCCGTGACACCCGGTGACGTCAAAAGACATTTTCCTTATTCCGGGCAGGTTTTTTTTGAAATACGTCCTGAAAATATTTACTGCCTTTGCCGGCATGCCCATCTTTTCCAGGTTAAACAAATCATTTTGTATGACCCGGTCGTCCGTAAGGAATAGCTCCCCGCCGGGTAATTTTGTTTTTTGCGGCGTTTTATTTTGAAATATTAACAGCCATTCAGCGCATTTTTGTATAAGTTGTTGGACATGGATGCGTCCATATGGGGGGAAGATGGGGCGGGCATATTTAACCAAGGCGTCTCTAAATTGTGAGGCGTCCTTAATAACCTCTGTGGCCACGTAGTTGAAGTCCGACGAGTAACATACGGGGTTTTCAGTTATAAAGCCATTTTCCTGATTAAAAATATCGCCCAATCTTACCATAAGACCAAAAATCTCCGGCGCCTTTTTTCCGGGGACAGGTTTTACAACGACGGTTTTCTCCGTATAGTCGGAAAAGGCCAGATTTATTTTCATAATCCTTTTGCCACGCGCGGAAAATTTAATTATTTTTTTACCGCAGGCGTTTTCTATGTCTGTCTTTAGTTGGTTTATAAAACCCTCAGGATAGAGTTTTCGCGGGAGCGGCCTGGCAATCGCGCCGTACAATTTTTCCAGTTCCTGCATTTGTTTGCCTGTGTCAAACTTCTCTTTTATTTTTATTCTCGCATTTTCCCCGGCGCTGTTTCTTAATTTTTCATCCCCCAGTACTTTTAATAAAACCCCTGACAATTCCAAAGCATTGGGTTTAACCAGAAAACCGTCCCTGTTATTCTCAATGATTTCTATGGGACCACCGGTGTCCGTTGATATTACCGCCTTGCCGCATGCCATCGCTTCAATTATTATCCTGCCGAACGGCTCGGGCTGGATTGACGGGTTAACGACGATGTCGCAGATGCTCATCAACTGCGGGACATCTTTTCTGAACCCGGCAATTATAACGTCGCCCGTTAATCCCAAATCCCGGATTTTTGTTTCTATGTTATTTTTCTCGGGCCCATCGCCGGCTATCAAAAACACAACATTATTTATGTTTTCTTTAACTATTTTCGCCGCTTCCAGAAACAGGGAATGTCCTTTCCACGAATCAAAGCGGGAGAACATGCCTACAACCATTTTGCCATTTTCTATGTTTAAGCCCTTACGAAGTTCCCCTGTATCAATGCCCGGTTTAAACGTTTCCGTGTCCACTGCATTGTATATTTTTATGATTTTATCCTTTTGCCTTTCCCGGGATAACTGTTCGCCCACGGCGTCGGAGATAACTATAATCCTCGCAGACAAAGAGGCAATTAACCTGTCTCTCCAGCCGTGCGGATGTATTACGCGGACGTGCCATACAAAAGGTATCCCTAACAGTTTTGATATGAGCGCTGCAGCGAAAGCGTACTTTTTCACGGGCGCGTTGCAATGGACGATTGACGGCATAAATTTTTTGATGGCGGAAAACAAGCCCCGCAACGGCACCACCCGGCATGGAATATTTTCCGCTTCAAGCAGGTTAGTGTAGGAGGACCTGCCGGGGACAAACACGACAGGGTCGTATTTTGACCTGTCCAGGTGTTTTAATATGAGCAACAAACTTATCTGCCCGCCACCCGGCGGCTCAATCGGAGTATCAAGATATAAAACTTTCATAAAAACTGTCGGCTAAGAGTTACGCCATTCATGTCCGAGGTAATTTACTTCCTTGCTACGGCTAAAATTGACAAATACCAGTCCTTTCCGAATAATTTTGAAACGTAGTATGAGATTTTTTCTATTATTTTCCAGTAGGGGTCAACCTGACAAAAGTCAGGCCCCAATCTTACCACCCTGAAATTGTTTTTTTCAAGTAGAAGTTTTAATGTGATATAAGAAAAGTGATACAGATGCGGTTCTTTAGAATCCGACGTATATATTTGGAAATAATATCCATTAATTAATCTATAAAATTTTTGTCCGATTATATCGTGTATGTTTGGCACAGCAACGAACAGATGTCCACCGGGTTTAAGTAAATGGTATGCCTTTTTTAATGTAATCTCTGGATGTGATAAATGTTCAAGTGTATGCCAGAATGTAATAATATCAAACGAATTTTCCTGCAACCCGGAATCTTCCAATGTTGTCTTGGTAATATCAAGGCCGAAATTATCTTTTGCATATTGAACAGCAAACCCTGAAATTTCTACGCCTGAAATATCATAACCGGCATTTTTAGCACGGTAAAGGAACAGCCCCTCCCCGCAGCCGACATCAAGAAGTTTACCAGATGGCATAACTCTTTTTACAACCTTAACTCGGTTCTGCCACAGTTTTTGTCTTCTTAATTGTTGTTTTGGTGTAATCCAGTGTGAATAATAATCGCTCCCATATTTTTCTAATAATTCATTTTGGTCAGGTCGTAGGTTGGTAAAAACCAATTTACAATTTGTACAAATATAGATATGGATGCCATAGAGACCATTTTTATATGGGATGAAATCAGTACCATTACAAATTATGCATTGACTCACTTCGAGCATAACTTTACAATCCTCCCAATATCAAACATAACATCAGCGGTCAATTTGATACACGGAAAAACAAAAAAGGTTATTATTCTTTTACCTTTACTAAAATTATATAAATGAAAATAATTAAACATAAATCTTGTTCTGGATATTTGTAAAAAATACCAGACAAAAAATGCTACCGGTAAAATTATCCAACCAAAGATAACACTCAATACTATAACAGGTAAAAGTTTCAATATTATTGATGTTGAAATTAGATAGTTAGTGTGAACAGTATGTTTTAGAAATAAATCAGCATCGGCTTTACCTCTACGAATGTACCATTTTATTATCTTAAAAAAATTGTTTCTCGGATAATGCCATACCACAGCATCCGGTACATATCTAAAAGCATTATTTCCAAATTTTTCTGTGATTCTTATTGACAAATCTGTATCCTCGCTACCGTAACGATTTTTCAAATCAAACCAGCCTACATTTTGAATAACTGATTTTTTAATTATGGTATTACAGGTAGCGACCTGGGACAATGGAATAACCTTGCCTTTAGAAAAATTATGTAAACGGAAACCACCCCCGGGATGGCCCAAAACGCCCTCACAGAAACCAATAATGTTGGGTTGACCGGGGAACACTGCGCCCATTACACCAACAAGATTTTCGGGCTCTTGTATCTCTTTTGTAAGTTCATAAAACCAACTTTCCGTAACCTCCACATCGTCATCAATAAAAATAATATAATCGCCACCTGCATTTTTTACACCAATATTTCTCTGGTTGCTGTACCCGGCTTCTAAAAGAGGCAGTTTGATATGTTGGACAGGATATTTTAAATCAGATATATTCTCTCCCGACTCAACAACAACTTCAACTTCCGAGGGGACAAATTCCAGAAGTTTTTCCAGACAATTTGTTAAAATTGCCCTGTTATCTTTTGAGATTATCACTATTGAGAATTTCATTGTAATAACTTACCATATTTTTTACAATATTTTTCCACCGATATCTTTCTTTAATAAGTTTTCCACTGTTCTTTCCGAGCATTATTCTTTTTTGAGAATTGTTTAACAATTCAATAACAGCATTAGCAAATGCAAGAGGGGTTTCCGCAAACACAATGTTATAATTGTTTTCAACTTCAATTCCTTCACAAGCATTTCTTGTTGCCACCACAGGAAGCCCGAACGCGAGTGCTTCTAAGATTTTATTTCTAATCCCGAGACCGCTTCGTATCGGAGCAACAAAGATACTGGAATTTTTTAAATAATCGTAGATATTATTAACAAAACCAGTAACAATTATGGACTTATCTTTAACAGCGAGGGCTGAAACTTTTTTTGACGGATTTCTGCCCACAATATAAAATTTAACATCTTTTATTTGATTTTTTATTTTTGGATAAATTTTTTCAACAAAATATAAAACAGTATCAACATTTGGGAAAAATGACATATCTCCAGTGAAAACAAGGGTTTTGTTATTTGGCGAAACGCCTGATGGAAAACTTTCAGTATCTACCCCAGAAGGAACTATATAAACCTTCTTGTTCTTATATCTTTTTAATATATAATCTCTTGCTTCCTCGGAGACCACAAAAAAATATTTATAATGACCGTAAAATTTTCTATCTGCGAGATAAAACCTGGGTATTCTTAAAAGTTTTATTAATTTTCTTAAAATATTATATTCATACCAAACTTCATACCAGGCACCCTTCAACCCACAAGCCCATAAATCTATAATTAGAGGTATATCTTTAACATTTACAAAATACTCGGCCATTTGAAATTTATGAACATGGATTAAATCATATTTATTCTTGCCAAAGATATCATTTACTACGGTCTCAATTTTTTTGTCTTTGCTATATGCTTTCAGTAAAAAAAGATTCTTTAGACGCGATGTAACATTGTCCCGACATTCAACAGTATGGATGTTATCCACAAAGTCTTTAATTTCGTCCGTTATTTCTGCGGAAGGTTCAGCAAAAGTGAGCAAGTCCACATCCACCTTTTCTTTTTTTAGATATTTCAACTGATGATACATTCTTGAACCACCACCGCCGAGAAGATGAGGGTGGCCAGGTGTAACAAAAAGTATTTTCATTGTATCGCTCTCTTAAAAACTTCTAAAGTTTCTCTGGCTGTTTTTTCCCAACTAAAAGTTTTGGCACGGTTAATGCCTTTAAGACCTAATTCTTTTTTTAATTGGCGGTCATTTAAAACTTTAAGTATAGCAGTTAAAATTTCTTCTTCATTTAATGGATTCACCAATATCCCGGCATCACCGACAACCTCCGGAATAGAAGTTGTATTAGAAGCAATCACAGGCACTCCACAAGCCATCGCTTCTACCACTGGGAGGCCAAACCCTTCATACAGGGAAATAAATACGAACATCTCGGCACCGCTATAAATATAAGGCAAATCCTCATCAGGAATATAATCCAAAACCAATATTTCTTCTTGTAGATTTAATCTGTGAATTGTTTCTATAATTTCTTGGCCCCAATATTTCTTTCCACAAAGAACCAATTTGTGCGGTATTCCATGAACCCTCTTGAGTTTTTCAAAAACATTTACCAATCTATGCAGGTTTTTATGTGGTCCGAGGTTGCCAACATAAAGTATATATCTTTCATCTATCTTGTATTTTCTTAAGACAGCTATAATCCTCTCTTTATCTTCAATCATGTTAAAAATTTCATCAGCAGCAAGCGGAATAACAACTATTCTGTCTGGTTGAACATCATAATATTTACACAAATCGTTTTTCGTATACTCTGAAATACTTATCAAATATTTTGACCTTTTAATTGTATTTTTGAGACGTAAATCAAATATTTCTCTGTGTTCTTTATACCCATCATATTTCATCGTAGTAATATCATAAACCACTGAAACAATCGGACATTTCTTAAACACAGGAGAAAAATAAA
>JAHJSO010000227.1 GCA_018830385.1 Elusimicrobiota bacterium
AAGAGGTACAATGCTGTGCCGTTCGCCAAGGAAGAGAATGTTTTGTTCGTTGCAATGGCTGACCCAAGGGACATTTTCGCCGTTGAAGACATACAGCTCAGGACGGGGCTTGAAATACAGCCGTACCTGGCGCTCCCCGAAGACATAAGGGAAGCGATGAGCAAGGTCTATGGCACGGAAGAAGAAGCCGCATTGTCTGACGAGGAAGAGACGGAAGCGGCGGCGCCGACGGTTTCACAGGCGGATTTCTCGGAGGATGCTAAAGAACTCACCGCCGAGCTCCTTGCAGGGCTTGACACCTCTTCTGAATTACAGGTTGATAAAACGGCCTTTGAAGAGTCATCCGATATTATGCAGATTGACGCCTCGGCGCCCGAGGTGGAAAAACTTGTAAATGCCGTAATCCTTGAGGCGGTGCGGCTTAAGGCGTCCGACATACACATTGAACCGTTTGAGAAAAAACTTTCGGTGCGTTACCGGGTTGACGGAAACCTGAGAAGGGCGTCCTTCAAGATACCGATGGTTTTCAAGCAGGCGCTTATGGCGAAAATAAAAATTATGGGCGGGATGAACATAACGGAGAGAAGAATACCGCAGGACGGCAGGATTCAGGTTAAGGCGAAAGGAAAATCAATAGAATTCCGCGTGAACGTGGTGCCGACTGTATTCGGAGAAAGCGCCGTAATGCGTATCCTTGACCGCTCGGGAGCAACGTTAACGCTTGACCAGTTGGGAATACTTCCTGACACCCTGCAGAAATTTATGGGTTCGCTGAATAAACCTTACGGCCTTATACTTGTAACGGGACCGACCGGCTCGGGGAAATCGTTTACGCTTACGTCTGCGCTTTCTACAATAAGGGATCCTGAGGAGAAAGTCCTTACGGCGGAGAACCCTGTTGAATACAACCTGGAAGGGGTGGTTCAGGTTCAGGTGAACCCTGACCTCAAAATGGGGCCGGACAAGGTTTTTGATTTTGCCACAGCCCTCAGGGCGTTCCTGCGTCAGGACCCCGACGTAATTATGGTGGGAGAAATCAGGGACAGGGAGACGGCGCAGATTGCAATGGAAGCCGCAATGACGGGACACCTGGTTCTTTCAACACTGCATACGAATGATGCCCCATCTTCAATTACCCGTCTTTCTGAAATGGGAGTGCATACCTTCCTTATCGCCAACACGCTTGAGGCGGTCCTTGCCCAACGACTTATATCAACGCTATGCAAGAATTGCAAAGAACCGGACCCGAACCCGCCTGCGGAACTGCTGAAAACGCTTGAGGGTCATAAGATTGATTATTCCAAAGCGACATTTATGAAACCCAAGGGATGCCCTAAATGCGGCAACAGGGGAATGAAAGGCAGAACCGCAATACATGAACTGCTGGTTATGGATGAGGACTTAAGGCGGCTGTGCGTTAAGGAAATGTCTGTGGGGCCGCTGAGGGACATGGCGATATCACACGGTATGAGGACGCTTGTCCAGGACGGGCTGATAAAAGTGACGATGGGTGTAACGACTTATGAAGAAATTATGGGTGCAGCCACATAGAGCGGCGATGTCTTATAAACTGCCGTGTGGTTTTCGTTTTGCGGGGCTGCATTGCGGTATCGGAGCCAGGGGGAAGAAAGACCTGGCTTTATTTTATTCAACAGCCCCGTGCGTTGCAGCCGGCGTTTGGACAAGAAACCGGATAAAGGCGGCGCCAGTGCTTGTGAGTTCAAAAAATATAAAAAATAAGGTTCATGCAATAATTGCAAACTCGGGCTGCGCAAATGCCTGCACGGGTGACAGGGGGATGAAGGACGCGCAGGAGATGTGTTCTGTGACAGCCGGGATGCTCGGTGTGCGTCCGGGGAACGTGCTTGTTGCATCCACGGGTGTAATAGGCAAGTACCTGCCTATGGATAATGTGCGCCGCGGTATCAGGAAGATAACGGCTGGTATTAAAAATGTTACCGGCGGGATGGCAGGGATGCATAGCCCGAATGTTACCGTCGAGCCGGCAGGAAAACGCAGCCCGGTTGATGCCGTCAGGGCAATAATGACCACGGATACGGTTGTAAAAGTTGCAGGTGCGGAGATAAGAATGAAAGGCAAACCCGTGCGCATATGGGGGTGCGTAAAAGGGGCAGGCATGATTCACCCCGACATGGCGACCCTCCTGTGTTTTATCTTTACGGATGCGGCGGTTTCAGGGCGGGTACTTGCGCCAGCGCTCAGGAAAGTCGTCAGTAAGACGTTTAACTGCATGAGTGTTGACGGCGATACTTCTACCAACGACACTGTTTTTCTTCTGGCGAACGGGCTTGCCGGCAATAAAACGATAGACAGGCCGGACGGCGCCGATTTTAACAGGTTTTATCACTCTATTGAAAATGTTTGCAGGGAACTTGCAAAGATGGTTGCCGCGGACGGCGAAGGAGCCACGAAATTCATAACAATAAAGGTAAGTTCGGCAGGGAACTATTCCGATGCGAAGAAGGTGGCGTCTGCGGTAGCCACATCGCCGTTGGTAAAGACCGCGATGTTCGGCGAAGACCCTAACTGGGGCAGGATAGTTGCGTGCGTCGGCAGGAGCGGGGTGAAGATAAATCCAGGCAGGTTAAAAATCAGCATAAACGGGCATGAGGTTGCGGCGGGCTGCAGTTCGGGATGCACCTCAAACATGAAAAAGGAGCTTTCACGCAGGGAAATAGAGATAGGCATATCGCTTGGCGCAGGCAGTGCCGGTGTTGAATATTACACCTGCGATTTAAGTTACGGCTATATAAAAATCAATGCCGACTACACGACATAATACAGTAGCGGTTACGGTTCTGTATGTGTGCACGGGTAATACCTGCAGGAGCGTCCTCGCAGAGGGCTATACGAAAAGGCTTATTATGGATGAGGGTTTTAAACGACTTACAGCGCTCTCCTGCGGGACAGCAGCGAGTGTTTCATACACGGTTCCCGGGGTGGTTGTGAGGATGCTTGCGAAGGAAGATATAGACGTATCCATGCATGTTTCAACCCCTGTCAGCAGGGAACTGATAGACGCATCCGACATAATACTCGTTATGGACAACTCGCATAAGGAGGCGTTGTTGTACCGTTTCCTGGATGCAAGAAAGAAGATACATCTCCTGAAAGAGTACGCAGGTGAAAAGGAAAACAGGGAGATACCCGATCCGATAGGACAGCCGGAAAATGTCTATCAGGAGCGTGCAGAAGAAATAAAAAAATACGTGCGTATTGCTTTTGAGATTATCAGAAAGGATTACCCGAATGGGAAATAGTTTAAATCATTTAAGGAAGGCAGACCCGGAACTATACAATGCAATTTCCGGTGAACTCAGAAGAGAGAAAAATGGCATTGAACTTATCGCATCAGAGAATTATACATCCCCGGAGGTGCTTGAGGCCCAGGGTTCCGTACTAACGAATAAATATGCAGAAGGGTATCCAGGCAGGCGCTACTATGGCGGGTGCGATTATGTTGATGCGGCTGAGTCCCTTGCTATAGACAGGGTGAAAAAATTATTCAGGGCTGAACACGCAAACGTCCAGCCGCATTCGGGAACACAGGCGAACATGGCAGTTTATTTCGCCGTGCTGGACCCGGGCGATACGATTATGGGTATGCACCTGACCCACGGGGGGCATCTTTCGCACGGCCACCCGACGAGTTTTTCAGGCAAGTATTTCAGGACGGTGCCCGTGGGGGTTGACAGGAAGACGGGTATAATTGACTACGCCGAACTGCGTGTCCTTGCAAAAAGGCACAGGCCTCACCTGGTTGTTGCAGGCAGTTCAAGTTATTCAAGGAGGATTGACTGGAAAAAATTCAGGCAGGTGTGCGACGAGGTAGGTTCGTTGGCCGGTCGTCCCACATATTTTATGGCTGATGTTGCCCACTACGCCGGGCTTATCGCTGCGGGTGTTTATCCGTCGCCCGTAGAGTGGGCTGACTTTGTTACTTTCACGACGCACAAAACACTGCGAGGGCCCAGGGGGGGAATTATCCTCTGTAAAAAGAAGTATGCCGCGCTTGTGGACAAAATGGTATTTCCGGGGATACAGGGTGGCCCGATGATGCACGTGATAGCGGCTAAGGCGGTGGCTTTCCGCCAGGCGATGAGCCCTGCATTCGGTCGCTACCAGGCGCAGGTGCTGAATAACGCAAAGCGTCTTGCGGATGATTTGTCGTCACTTGGATACAGGATTGTTTCAGGTGGGACCGACTGCCACATGTTTGTGGTTGACCTTGTCCCGCAGGGAATAACCGGCATTGAGGCGGAAAAGGCGCTTGACGGCGCCGGTATTACCGTGAACAAGAACTCCATACCGTTTGACAGCCGAAAACCGTTCATTACTTCGGGGATCCGTCTCGGCACCCCTGCAGTTACGACGCGCGGGATGAAAGAAAAAGAGATGGACGTGATTGCAGGTATGATTGATTCCGCCATTAAAGGCAGGCGGGATAAGAGGTCGCTGTCCAAAATCAAAAAACAGGTAGGCCGTTTTACAAAACGTTTCCCACTCTACTGACATGATGTTGTTATATTTTTCTTGTTTCCTTTGCGCATTGCTGTTGACCATGGCGACCGTGCCGGGGGCGATATTTTTAAGCAGGAAAGCAAACATATACGACTGGCCTGGCAGGAGGAAGGTCCACTCCCGTCCGGTCCCGAGGTGGGGAGGGGTCGGCATTTTTTTGTCGGTCATCCTTACACTCGTTACAATTTATTACGTTTTCCCTCAATTCAGGGAACTGCTGTCTTATGAACTCAAGGATACGAAGAGTAAGTTTATAAGCACCATATCAATCCAGACGCAGCTTATAGGCGTGTTGTTGGGCAGCACTTTTGTGCTGGTCCTCGGTATGATTGACGACAAAAAGCCGGTCCGGGCCGTTACCAAACTACTCGTCCAGATTATTGCCGCATACTGCGCCATGGATTTCGGGTTGAGGATAGCGGGGCTGAAACTGCCTTTCGGAATCGGTATTGACTTCAGGAAGACGGAAGCGACGATATTTTTAAGCCAGATAGTAAGCATACTGTGGCTGATAGGTTTTATGAACACCATAAACCTGGCCGACGGGCTTGACGGGCTTGCTTCGGGGATAGCCGCAATAGCAAGCGGGACGTTCTTTGTGGTTGCCATACTCCTGAGGCCGGACAAAATCTGGCTTGTCCAGCAGCTCCAGCTGAGCGCCGTGCTTTCCGCCGTACTCTGCGGCGCCTGCATCGGGTTCCTGTTTTTTAATTTTCACCCGGCGAGAGTTTTCCTGGGCGACTGTGGGGCTCTTTTTATCGGGTTTTTTCTTGCAGGTATAAGCATAATAGGGACGTTGAAGACCCCGCTGGTTATAGCCCTGTTTATACCGGTGATAATAGTGGCGTTGCCCATACTTGACGTCCTCCTTTCAATATTACGGCGACTCAACAGAGGCACCGGCGTTATGACCCCCGACAAAGACCACATACACCACCGCCTCCTGCGGCTGGGGTGGTCGCACAGGGAGGTCGTTCTCGTGATGTATGTCATAACGCTTGTTATGTCAATAATAAGCATCACTATGTCGGTGTTTAAAACATGAATGCAACCTCAAGGCATATTTACACGTCCCCGTGTCTGATATTGCACACGGGTTGAGAGCAATTTAAACTGGTTGAGTTTCCCAATCTGTTCATAGAGTGGAGAGTGAGGAAGGTATACGTGAAAAAGATAATGTGCGTTTTCGGTACAAGGCCTGAAGCGATAAAGATGTCGCCGGTCATCAGTGCTCTGCAACGGGAAAAGGGCATAGACCTGAAGGTGTGCGTTTCCGCCCAGCACAGGCATATGCTTGACCAGGTCCTTGACATTTTCGGGATTAAATCCGATTATGATTTAAACATTATGGAGGAAGGGCAGTCCCTGTATCATATAACGTCCACCTGTCTCATGCGACTTAAAAAGGTCCTCAGGAAAGAGAGGCCCGACATGGTGCTTGTCCACGGCGACACCACCACCACTTTTGCAAGCGCCCTGGCATGTTATTACGGGAGAATCCCGGTGGGGCACGTTGAGGCGGGCCTGCGGTCGTTTGACATTTTCAACCCTTACCCTGAAGAGGCGAACCGCGTTTTCACCGACAGGATATGCGGGTTGCTTTTTGCGCCGACGGCGACAGCCAGGGAGAACCTGTTGTCGGAAAAGATTGACCCGGCAAAGATATTCGTAACGGGAAACACCGTGATTGACGCCCTCTTTATGGCGGCCGGGAAGAAACATACTTTTACGGACAAAAAATTAAGGGACTTGTTAGGCGGACAGGTTGCGGGCAGGGTCCTCCTTGTTACCGCCCACAGGAGGGAAAATTTTGGCAAGCCCATCCGTAATATATGCAGCGCATTGAAAAAGGTGGCGCAGAGGCATAATGATGTCCGGATATTTTATCCCGTGCATCCGAACCCTGCGGTCAGGGGGGTGGCAAGGGAAATCCTTTCAGGGGAAGACAGAATACACCTGCTTGAACCCCTGAATTACATGGATTTTATAAATCTTATGAAGGTTTCATACATCGTGGTAACCGACTCAGGCGGCCTGCAGGAAGAGGCGCCAGCGCTCGGCAAACCCGTTGTCGTAATGCGCAGGGTTACAGAAAGGCCCGAGGCGATACAGGGGGGGACATCCGTCCTCGCCGGGGTTGAGGAAAAAGGGATTTTGTCGTCAATAAACGGACTGCTGGATGATTCTGCACTCTACAGGAAAATGTCGCGGGCTAAAAACCCTTACGGGGACGGCAGGGCAAGCGAAAGGATATGCGCTGCAATAAAATATTACTTCGGATTGAAACGCTCAAGACCGCCCCTGTTCAAATCGTGAAAGAATCGCTTCACTGGAGTTACATTGATAAAGAAAAGAAAACTGCTATGTGCAACCTGTGCCCGCACAACTGCAGGTTGTCCGACGGAAAGATTGGTGTCTGCCGGGTAAGGCAGAACGTGGGGGGCAAACTCTATACCCATACGTACGGCAGGTTCGCCTCGGTAAACATTGACCCCATTGAGAAAAAACCGCTTTATCATTTTTACCCCGGCAGCGGCATATTGTCCGTCGGCACGTTAGGGTGCAACTTCAGGTGTTTGCACTGCCAGAACTGGGGGATATCCCAGTCGGGCGCCGGCGGGCAGGGTTTTAAGGGGGAGGGCCTCAGAGAACTCTCGTCCGGGGACGCTCTGCGGCTGGCAAAAACGAATAATTCAATAGGTATCGCTTACACGTATAATGAGCCGCTCATCAACTATGAGTGGACGCTGGAAACGGCAGAGGCCTTCCGTTCGGAAGGACTGAAGAACGTCCTCGTTACGAACGGGTATATAAACGAACCGCCGTGGACGGAAATTCTAAAGTGGACGGATGCCGCAAACATAGACGTAAAGGCATTCTCCGATAATTTCTATAAAAAGGTCTGTGGCGGACGGTTAGAGCCGGTCCTGCGTTCCGCTGAAATAATGCACAAGGCGGGGAAGCACCTTGAACTCACCTATCTGATAATACCCGGTGAAAACGATACGAACGAAGAAATTAAAAAATTCGTTGACTGGGTGGCGGGGCTTGACGACGACATTCCGGTGCATTTCAGCAGATATACTCCGCAGTACAGGATGTCCGCTCCTGCGACCCCGCTTGAAACGATGGAGACGGCGAGGAAAACCGCCATGGAAAAACTTAAGTACGTTTATCTGGGCAACGTGTGGGAGCAGGACTCGGGCAGTACCTGTTGTCCCGGGTGCGGGAACCTCCTAATTGAGAGAACCGGCTACACAACCGAAATAAAAGGCCTGTCCGCCGGAGGGCGTTGCAGGAAGTGCAACGCAAAAATAAATATAGTCCTGGAGGAAAAATAACCATGTCAAAAAACATTATATTCTTTGTGCTGGTGATTATCGTGGGGGCGCTCGTCGGTTCTTTCCTCGGCAAGTTTATAGGGCAGGTTTTCCCCGCGGACAGCGCGATAAAGGAACTGTTCGCCACGGAGATAAGCGCCGGGTTGTCGTCAACGAAGCTTGATTTACGAATAATTGAATTTACCTTCGGGTGCATGATAAATCTTAACGTTACCGCAGTGTTAGGGATGGTAGTAGCCGGTTATCTTTTCCGGATGTTGATCAACAAATGAAAATTATTTTATGTTCTGTTTCCGCCCGCCGCAGGGAACTTGTAAAAAAGATAGGTCTCCCGTTTGTCATATCCGACCCGCGTTTTGACGAGTCCGCGGTTACTGAACAACCCATCTACAAAAAAAGGTTCCTCCCCGCGAGGATGGTTGAGAAACTCGCCCTCGCAAAGGCGCTCAGGGGCAGTTGCAATTTTCACAGCGGTATTGCCGTCGGCGCCGACACGGTTGTGGTGTTAGGTAAAGATATAATAGGCAAACCGCGGGGCGTCAGAGAAGCGGCGGCCATACTTTCCAGATTGAACGGTACGAATCACACCGTGTACACCGGGGTGGCGCTGCTTGACCGTTTAACGGGCAGGGTTCTGGTTGCCCATGAAAAAACCGTAGTCAGGATGAGACACCTCTCCGGGGATGAAATAAGGGTTATTTCAAGGAAACACCTGGACAAGGCGGGCGCTTATGCCGTCCAGGAAAAGGGCGACGCGCTGGTTGAAATTATTAAGGGTGATTATTACAACGTGGTGGGGTTCCCTGTCGGAAAGATAAAAGAGATGCTCGGTTTTTTTACGGGCCGGGCTAAAAGGGTTAAAAGAACTACTCGCCCAGCAACTCAGTAAAGACCTTCACTTTGAGCGAAGTGTTTATGTTCCTGTACCAGTCGTTTATGAGAGCCGTCCTTTTTTCCTGAGTCAGTTCTTCAAAAAATTTGTCCCTGTTTTTTTCAAAGTTGGTTAGTTGCCCGTCGTGTTTTCTGGCATATTCCACCTGTAGTTCAGGGTTGGATATTTTAACCGATGAAACAATGAGATTGTTCAGTTTTGCGATGGCTATCTGTCTCCTGCGGGACTCTTCAAACTCCTTTGGCGTCATTCGTAACTGCCAGGAAAGAACCCTGAAATACGCCTGCTGGCTGAACCTGCCGTCCTCCTGGAACGCCTGGAACCTCTGCACGTCATAGCCGACTTCTCCGTCCGTTACCCGGATGCCGTATTTTTTCGTTTCCTGGTATAACACCTCTTCCCTTATTAAATCCTGCACCACGTCCTGGCGCGTCCGTTTTATTACCTCGTCGGTAATGTCAACGTTATTTGACCTGAGGTTATCCATTACCCTGTTGAATAGCAGGACATAATTCCTGTAAGGTATCTTAACGCCGTTAATCTCTGCGATTGCGTTGGAAACCCTCGCCCCGCCGAAGAAATACCCGCCGAAACCGACGAATACGCCTGCAACGAACCCGGCGATGGTAATTACAAAAATCGTCCGCATGTTTTTTCTGAGCCAATCCATTTTTATAAACCCTGTTTGTTATTAACTATCAGGATGCTATCTACGGGCGGGCAGGTCCATCTCTATTACCTTGCTCTGTTCAGCGGCCATTACGCAGTGGCCTTCAAAAAGGGCTCCCTCGCTGATGGAGAGGACGCCCGTGTGTATGTCGCCTAACACCTGTGATTTTGACTGGATTTCAATTGAGTGCGTTGCAGTGGCATTCCCCGTTATTTTCCCGCCGACGATAATGTTTTTTGCGGTTATGTCGCCCTGTACCTGTCCCGAAATGCCTACTATCACGCCGGATGCCTCAAGTATGGCGCCTTCTAATTTACCGTCAACCCGGATGGAGCCCTTTGTTCTTATTGTTCCCTGAAAAATCGTCTCGGGCCCGATAATCGTCTCAAGTTTTTCAGCAGAGTCATTTTTCTTTCCGAACATTTTTCATCACCCCTATTGTAGCGCCCCTGGTTCCCGGTCGGGATAAGTTTACATTTTCACTTTAAAGAAAAGGTCCTTATCCATAAACCTTGCAGGGTTGGTTGTTTTACCCCTGCGCCACACTTCGTAGTGCAGGTGCACGCCCGTGGTTGTCCCGGTTTCTCCCATGAGGCCTATTGCCTGCCCTCTTTTAACCTTCTGTCCCTTTGTTATGAGCATTTTGGACAGGTGTGCATAGTAGGTCTGGAAGCCGTAACCGTGGTCAACTATTATCATCTTACCGTAGCCCTGCGCCCACCCGCAGTGTTTTATTATGCCGTCCGCTGTTACCATGACAGACGTGCCTTTAACATTGCCTATGTCAAGTCCCGTGTGAAACTCATAATTGCCTGTCAGCGGGTGAACCCTGAAACCGTAAGGAGAGGTCGTGGCCCCATCACAGGGCCGGGTGTTCGGCATCGCACTGTAAGTCGCCCTCTGGTATGAGATAAAATTATTTATTTCTTCCGTGCTTTCCAATTGCTCCCGGCACAAACTCCTGAGTGTTGTAACCTGGTAGTTCAGGTCACTGACTTCCAACTCGTGTATTTTCTTTTCAAGCAGTTTCTGCAGGTATTTCTGGTCCTGTGGCGCCGGGCCTCCTACGCCCTGCGAATCCCTGGTTATGATTGACTTTTTTGTTTTCATTTCCAGGAGATCCCTCAGTTGCTGGTCCTTTTCCTTTACCTGGGCGAGCAACTCCTGGGATTTTTTTAATTCGTTTGCAAAGAATACAAGTTTGAACCTGGTTACTTCCCTGTCCACTTTCAGACGCCAGTAATCAAAATGGCGGGTGGCGATGTAGGTTGACCACACGGTGAGTCCCGTCCACAGAAGAACCACAAACATAAGGAATGACAAACTGAAAGTGGTCCGGACAGGACACGCGGAAGTATGCGGTACAAAGATTATGGTAAGGTGGCGTTTAAGCGCCCGTCTTATTAAACTTAAATCCATTGCACATTATTGTAACAGTTTTATGGACAAAAGTCAAGGGTTTTTTAAAATTTTTTCCACTTCTTCCCTGTCGGTATCCATAACGTATTTTATTCCGCTGATTTTTGCTGTTTTTTCTGTAAGTGCGGCTATATCGTTTCTGTCAATGTATTCAAGGGAGAATTTTCTCGCTCCGCACATTAGTTGTTTTAGTCCCTGTGCAAGTCGCTGGTAATAGGTATATACCGCCATTGCAGACACGGGCAAATCAGAGAATTTTTTTCCATATTTTTTTCTCAGATAAGGCACTGTAACAAATATCTCATCAATTGTTTTTCCGTATTTTTCAACCGCAGACGGTATGTTTTCGTCCTTTATACATCTGGCGAGTGTCTTACCGACCATTGCGGCTGCAATCGGCGCCCGCGCCATCCCTGCTGCCTTGAAATACGGAGCGCCGAGCGCAAGGACCTTGAATATATGGTCCTCAAGTGTCAACCCGCCGGCAAATACAATATCGGGAACGTATTGTTTCTTTTTTGAAAGGGTGTCTGCATATTGATATGTAAGGCAGGCAAGTTCAACAGTCGGCACACCCCATTCATTCATCATCCTCCACGGGGACATTCCCGTCCCGCCCCCTGCTCCGTCAACAGTTAAGACATCAATATTCACCCTGGATGAAAATTTTATTGCCCTAGCAAGGTCAGCGGGTCTGTAAGCGCCTGTTTTTAAGAACACATATTTTGCACCAAGTTTTCTGAGTTCCTCAACCCTTTTGATAAATGACTCCTCTTCCACCATTCCTATCCGGGAGTGCCTCTCAAATTCCTTGAAGACCTTTCTTTCAAATGCATCAATTACCACAGGGTCTTCAGGGTCGGGCAGAACAATATAGCCCCTCTTTTTGAGGAGTTGCGCTTTTTTTAAATCAGAAATTTTCACCTCGCCGCCGATATTCTTTGCACCCTGTCCCCACTTCAATTCAACTGTATCCACATTGAGTTTTTCAATAGCATATTCCAGAACGCCAAGTCG
>JAHJSO010000228.1 GCA_018830385.1 Elusimicrobiota bacterium
AACCTCTTTGCCACTCTCAGAAGGAACATCCCCACGTACTGTATCCTCCTCAGGAAGGTCTCTATGTTTTTCTCTATCTTCCTGACGAGCCCGAAGGTGAGAATCCGCGCTAAATAGCCGGCTATCGCACCCACCCTGTGGGAGATAAACATTTCATTGTCATTGAGTATTACGAGTAAATCGGTCTTGAGGTGGCCGGCATTGTTCAACCCTTCAAATGCAATGCCTCCCGTTATTGAACCGTCGCCTATTACTGCGATCACCTTGTGGTTTTCCTTTTTCATATCCCTTGCGACGGCGAACCCGAGGGCGGCGGATATGGCGGTTGATGAGTGCCCGACGCCGAAACAATCATAGGGGGACTCTTCCCTTGATGGGAAACCGCTTATGCCCCCGCTCTGCCTGAGTGAAGAAAATCGTTTAGCCCTGCCGGTAAGCAGTTTGTGGGCATATGCCTGGTGTCCCACATCGTATAAAATCTTGTCTTCGGGCGAATTAAATACGCGGTGGAGAGATACTATCAACTCTACCGCGCCTATGCTTGAGGCAAGGTGGCCGCCTGTTTTTGAAACGGTTGAAATTATTTCATCCCGGACTTCATCAACCAGTTTTAGCAGGTCCTTTTTATTAAGCGCTTTCAGGTCGGACGGTTTTTCAATCCCGTCAAGTATGCGCCGGTTTGTATCCATTCAATTTTTCCTTTTCACAACGAAGTCGGCAAGGTGCAGGATTAGAGACACCTTTCCGCCGAAAACCATTATGTCGTTTTTTGCGGAACTTATAAGTTTCTCCGCCCTGCGTCTTGAACCCTGGACGCCGAAGACGCCCGTATATGTAAGCCGGTCCGTATCGTTATCAAATATGTCGTCGGTAATCTGGAATGCAAGCCCTATTTTTTTTCCGAAGCGGCCAAGCGCTCTGAATCTTTTGCCGGAAACGCCTGCGAGCGCCCCCGCAGACGTGATACTGGCGCATAACAGCGCCCCTGTCTTAAGGTTGTGTATATAATTGAGTAGTTTTTTTGAATCGGTTGCATTCAGTCGGGAGGCATCAAAGAAGGTATCGGCAATCTGTCCGCCTATCATCCCGTTCACTCCGGCTGCTCGGGAGAGTATCCGGCTTACATCCGGGTTGTCTGCGACCAGTCCAAAAGCCATCGTAAGGAGAGCATCACCGGCTAGTACCGCTATCCCTTCGCCGAATTTTTTGTGGGTTGACGGCTTCCCCCTGCGGAAATCGTCGTTATCCATTGACGGTAAATCATCATGGACAAGCGAATAGCAGTGGACAAGTTCAATTGCGCAGGCGACAGGGATCGCATGCTTTACCGGAATGCCGCACATATCTGCGGTTGCAAGGGTCAGCAGAGGCCTTATCCTTTTGCCGCCCGGGAATACGGAATATCTCATCGCAGAATGGACGACTGATGAAAACCTGTTGTTTCCCGTTCCCAGGTAACCGGCGAGCCGCCTGTTTGTGAGTTTCTTAAGTTGTGACGCTCTCTTTTCCAATACCCTTTTATTTTTGCCGGTGTCCATTTTTTAAATGCACTTTCCTATTTTTTGATTCTTTCAATGCCGGACGCTTTCCCCGTCTTTTCATCTATCTCAACGATGCACCCGTTGAAAATAACAGGGCCTTTTGCAACATTAAACCTGTAAGGCAGGGATGTGAGGTATTTCTTGAGAATAATCTCTCTGTCCATCCCTATGACCCCGTCGCCCGGGCCTGTCATCCCGGTATCGGTTATGTATGCGGTACCGTCGGGCAGAATCCTTTCGTCCGCCGTCTGGACGTGCGTGTGAGTGCCCATGACGGCGCTGACCTTGCCGTTTAAAAACCATCCCATCGCCTGTTTCTCGGAGGTTATTTCCGCGTGAAAATCAACGAAGATATTTTTTGTTTCCTGGCTGATTGAGTCAAGGATTTTTTCAGCCGTTCTGAAAGGGCAATCAATCAGCGCCGGGATGAATACTCTGCCCATCAGATTTATGACGGCTATTTTCCCGCCTGAATCCCCCGGAATGTCGTAAACACCCCACCCTTTTCCGGGCACCCCCGGGGGGTAGTTCGCAGGCCTGAGTATCCTTTTGTCGGGGGTAAGCAGGTCAACTTCCTTTCTGTCAAAAGTGTGGTTGCCCATCGTCAGCACGTTCACCCCGTATGAAAAAATTTCATCAGCCGTATTCCGGGTAAGCCCCCTGCCGCCGGCAGCGTTCTCGCCATTCGCGACCGTGAAATTTATGTTGTTGTCCGCAATG
>JAHJSO010000229.1 GCA_018830385.1 Elusimicrobiota bacterium
CTATATTGCTGCATCGGGCTGGGACTCCCTCCTGACACATCCTTAGAAAACCTGAATAACTTTTATGATGGGCTCATTCGTCTTGCAAAAAAGCACAACATTAACATAATCGGCGGCGACACGAACTCATCCCCGTTATGGGTTATCTCCATTACACTCATCGGCACTGTACAAAAAAACAAAATTGTCAGGAGGTCGGGCGCAAAACCCGGTGAGTATATATACATCACGGGCAACATGGGGGATTCATCAGCAGGACTTGAAATTCTGCAAAAAGGAAAAAACAATTTCAGGGACACCCCTCTGTTTAAACACCTCATCCGCAAACACTTCTACCCGCCCGTGAAACTTAAACAGGCAAAGGCAGTCAGCAGAATAGCGACGTCAATGATTGATTCGTCGGACGGTCTTTTCAGTTCAATAGAACAACTCTGTAAGGCAAGCGGCGCCGGCGCTGAAATCTATGCGGACAACATACCGGTATCAAAACAACTTAGGGCATACTCAAAAAATTTCACAAGAGCAATGGATTTTGCTCTCTACGGCGGCGAGGACTACGAACTTGTCTTCACCTCCGGACAGCAAAAAATTCCTGCCGGGCAGCGGGTTTTCCGTGTAGGCAGGATAACAAAAACAAAAGGCATAAGATTATATTCCGGTTCCGGTGGAAAAAACAAAAAAGAACTTGAAATCAAAAAAACGGGCTTTGAACATTTCAGGAATCCGGCTTACCAATTCTCCTCTTGAGACGTCCCGCCTCGGAAAAAAATTCTCCCGATACCTTAAACCGGGCGCTGTCGTTTTTCTTACGGGTGGGCTGGGCAGCGGGAAAACAACTTTTGTAAAGGGGATTGCACGCGGGCTCGGCATAAAAAAGGCCGTCACCAGCTCAAGTTTTATACTGGCGAGGGAATACCCGGAAAAAAACTTCTGTCACATGGATTTATACCGCATCAACAAAAAACAATTCATGGATGCCGGGCTGCAGGAATATGTGTCCGAAAAAGGCATAACGGCGATAGAATGGTCCGAAAAGATAAGGGCGCTGTGGGGGGATTTCAGGCGGAACAAAAAATATATAGTTAATTTCAAAATCCTTAAAGACAACAGGAGGAAAATCATTTACTATGTACCTGGCGATTGATACAACCACCAGTTGTTTCAGCATGGCGATTCTTGACCCGAGGAAAAATATTATCCGGGAGATATTCATAAAACAGGACAACACAAACAGGGCCGGCCGGCCTGAGACAGTAGTCCGCTCGTTTGACAAACTCCTGAAAAAAATAAATCCGCCCGCTTCACCCTCTGATATAAAAAAAATTTTTGTGACCACCGGCCCGGGAAGTTTTACTGGCATCCGGGTGGGACTGAGTTTTGCCCGGACAATCTCGCATTTATTAAACATCCCGGTCGTCGGCATCCCCACGCTTGAACTACTGGCATATCAGATATCCGGGGACATTACTGTGCGGCGCGGCCTCGCCGCAGAGGCGCCCGCGGAAATTGTATGTCCGCTTGTCCCCGCATCCTCGAACAAATTTCATTATGCTCTTTATGAAATCTCAAAAGGTAAAATAAAAAGAATCTCGCCGTATTTCACCGCAACGACCGGCGCGTTAAATTTTGCAAAGTTTTCTTTCCCCAGGGCATCCGCTCTTCTGAAATACGCCTCCGGAAAAAATGGCGTTTCCTATCAAAAAATAAAACCACTCTATATAAAACCCCCCAAAATCCATTCCAAATAACCAAAAGCACTAAATGGGAAAATCTGGCAACAGATGGCACTCCATGGCTGAGAAAATTTTTTTCCGTACCCCCTTGACAAAAAATAACAAATATTGTATAATCATAGCAGGCAATGGGAAAACAAGAGACAGGGTGGTAAAATATGGAAGATAAAAAACAGGTTGAAATTATGGATGTGAGACAACTCTCGCAGTACCTGGGGATAGGGAAATCAAAAATCTATAACCTGATACGGCAAAGAAAGATTCCTGCATCGCGTATCGGCAGGCAGTACAGGTTTTCCAAAGAGGTTGTGGACCACTGGTTGAAGGAAAAGATAATTTCAGTGGGCCCTGATTTCCAGATGTCTCTTCTTGAAAAACAGGAAAAATAAAAGGAGGCTAACGTTTTACAAAATGAACAGCCCTGACCCTGAAAGTTCTGTATTTAATGACTGGCACTGGCAGTTAAGAAACAGGATAACGACGCTTGAACAATTACAGAAGGTTCTGGAGTTAACGATAGAAGAAAAGAGGGCCATACAACACCTCTCCAACAAGAGGTTTAAGATGGCTATTACGCCGTATTTCGCATCTTTGATAAGCAAGACAGACCCTGAATGCCCCATCAGAAAACAGTGCGTGCCTTCGCTTGAAGAATTCAAAACAAACATAAACGAACTTGCAGACCCGTGCGGTGAAGAAGCGGACAGCATCGTGCCCGGGCTCGTGCACCGTTACCCCGACAGGGTATTGCTGCTCTTAACCGACATGTGCGCCACCTATTGCAGGCACTGCACCCGCAGAAGGGTAGTCGGCTCAAGCGAAATTACAATAAGCCCGACGAATTTCCAATCAGCGCTTAACTACCTGCAGGAAAATAAAAAGATAAGGGACGTTCTGATTTCAGGCGGAGACCCGCTTTTGCTTTCCGACGATAAACTTGAAAGATACATAAAAGCCGTAAGGTCTGTCCGCCACATTGAGATAATCCGCATAGGCACAAGGGCTCCGGTCACGATACCTCAGAGAATTACAGGGCATCTGTGCAAAATGCTTAAAAAGTATCACCCTCTCTACATAAGCATCCACTTTAACCACGCCAAAGAAATAACCGCTGAAGTCCGGACGGCATGTTCTGCCCTGTCGGACGCAGGGATACCTCTCGGCTCGCAAACGGTTCTGCTGAAAGGCATCAATGACAGGCCCGCAGTTATACACCAGTTGATGCACGAACTACTGAAAATACGGGTGAGGCCCTACTATATATACCAGTGCGACCTTGCACAAGGTACCGAGCATTTCCGTGCGTCCGTGTCAACGGGGATAAAAATAATCCAGTCGCTCAGGGGACACACCTCCGGATATGCCATCCCCACGTATGTAATTGATGCGCCGGGCGGTGGCGGGAAGATCCCCCTCGGTCCTGACTACGTTATATCAAAATCAAGAAAGGGAGTGATACTGAAAAATTATGAGGGGAAAGTATTTGTTTATCCTGAAAATGGTTCATCGCCGGTAAGCGTGCCGATAAGCGTACCTGCAAATGTAAAGGTTAACGCGGAACAAAACGCTGTAAAAAAACCGGCGGTAAC
>JAHJSO010000230.1 GCA_018830385.1 Elusimicrobiota bacterium
AATTATTTGATTTTTGCGAAATACTCAGGTATGTATTCCGCTGCCTTTTTAATGAGTTCGTCCTCTGAAATAACCGTAATCCTGCCCTGATGATATTCCCGGTCAATCCATCCCTTGATTTTCATCACGCCCGGATGCGCCTTATGAACGGCCTTTTTGGAACCCCTCGCTTTTAAATAATTATTCAGCGAAAGGGTAATCCCCGCCGCCCCCGACTTGTCGGTGATACCGATTTCTATGGGCCGGTTGAGAATCTTTTCCGTGTCAAAGATTGTGTATATCTCCCTGTGTTTAAGAAGCCCGTCCGCGTGGATACCGGCGTATGTCTTGTTGAAGTTTGCGCCGACAAACGGCTGGTTATGCGGGATTTTATAGCCAATGTTCTTTTCAAAGTAGTTTGCTATGTCCGTTATTACCGTCGTGTCAATGCCGTTCGTGTGCCCCCTTAAACCGATGTGCTCCATTATGAGGGCTTCTATCGGCGTGTTGCCAGTCCGCTCCCCTATCCCGAGGAGCGTGCCGTTTGCTCCGGAACATCCGTAGAGCCAGGCGGCAGTCGCATTGCTCACCGACCTGCAAAAATCGTTATGCCCATGCCACTCAAGCCATTCCGGCGGCACGCCAGCCAGGTGGGACAAACCGTAAACGATGCCGTGCACGCTCCTTGGCAACGTGGCGCCCGGGTGAATCACCCCTAAACCCAGGGTATCGCACAGCCGTATCTTTACGGGCATTTTCGCTTCCCTTGCTTTTTTCATAAGTTCTTCCGCAAAAGGCACAACGAACCCGTAAAAGTCAGCGCGGGTTATATCTTCAAAATGACACCTCGGGATAATCTTTCTCTCAATCGCCTCATCAACGATTTCCAGATAGTCCTTAAGCGCCTGCTTCCTTGTCCTTTTCAGTTTCAGATATATGTGATAGTCCGAGCAGGATGTAAGTATTCCCGTCTCTTTCAACCCCATCTTTTTGACCAGGTCAAAATCGTTCTTGTTCGCCCTTATCCATCCGGTTATTTCGGGATACCTGTAATTCTTCGCCTGACATTTCTCCACGGCCAGCCGGTCCTTCGGTGTATAGACGAAAAACTCGCTTCTCCTTACTACGCCCTTCGGCCCGCCCAATTTGTGCATCATCGTAAAAAGGTCAACAATCTGCTCAACGCTGAAAGGCGGAAGGGACTGCTGCCCGTCCCTGAAAGTCGTATCGGTTATCCAGATTTCTTCAGGGGGGTCCATAGGCACAAGCCGGTAATTAAAGGTGATTCTCGGCACCTCGCCGTAGGAAAACATATCTTTGTAAAGTTTTGGTTCCCTGGGCTCCTGAAGTTCGTAATTATACTCTACCTGCTCAAGCACTCTTTTGCGTTTGTTATATTTTATCATAAACCCTGCTCACTCTCCATCTCTATTTTTTTATATCAAAAGTTCACAGTTCTTAAATTCATATTGGATATGCATGCACCTCATTTTAGCATTTTATCATTGTTTTTGTCAACCACTAGAATATATAGCGGGGACTGGCCTGTTAAGTAAAGGTTAACTGCAACTTTCAAAGCACGCCGATAACCATCAAAAGTTGTATAAACCTACACTTTTAATTTTCATACAATTAGATATCTATGTCATCCTGTCGTGAGCATCTAAAACACGGGAATCTCGTTGCAAAAAATGCAGATTGCCCACCCCAAATTTGAGCAAAACTGCAAATGCCGTTTTTTAATTTTCTGTGATGAAACTTTATGGTAGGTCTAACGCAAACTTGATAGCCTCATTAATTTGTTGTGTTTTTTCAGGAGATAGCAGTGTAATACGTTTTATTAATAGGTCTTTTCTTATAGTTATTATCGTATCAAAATTTGCTACGCATTCTTTTGTCAAACCGTCCTTTGGTCCTAACAGTACTTCTACTGGAATATTCCTTATAGTAGTTGTTACTTCGGCTACTGTAATATTTGTTCTTACCTGATATGCCTCATCACGAGAAAGTAGTACTACCGGACGTTTCCCAATGGGTTCTGGTAAATCAGCAAGCCATATTTCCCCTTTGCGCATTTTAATATTCCTCAAAAGTATTAAATTGAATTTTCATTAACTTTCCACTAATAGGTTTTTCTGGTTTTTGCTGATACCCCGTAATATATTTATTGGTTAACTTTCTGCTTAATTTATTTTTATAAAAGAGATTGATAGCCTCTTGTATTACTTGACTTCGATTGGTCTTTTTTCTTTTTCTTTCTTCTTCTATGAAAGTAAATTCTTCTTTTGGGACTGTAATGCTTATTCTAACAGAAGCCATGTCGCCCTACCTCCTGTATAGTTCAAAAAAGGTTATTTCCGTTGGATTCCCCTCAATTCGTTGATGGGGAGGATGTCCCCTGCCCCCAAACTATGTTGTATTATCCTTGTAATACTATTATACTATTTGAAAGGTCTTTTGTCAAGGGGTTTTTAAAAATTGTTCTTAAACTTCATTATTAAGAAACATCTATGGGATTATCTATCTATGTAGTACCGTCGTGAGCATCTAAAACACGGGAAGCCCGTCAGAAAAGTGCCAATTTTGAGCATGCAAATTTGCCCAAAACCCCAAATGTGGTTTTTTGAACTGTTTTTCAAACTGAATATTTTCAAACATATAAATCTGAATTAAGGGATAACAACATCTTTTGATTTTGCGTATTCTACAAAACACTCTACTATTTCTTTATCAGAAATTACTTGATAATACTTTACATTTGTTCCATAACTAATTGGGATCTCCCAAATATCGTGAGCATATAGATGACCACTTTTACCCCACTTTGAAACTACTCGTCCATTTTTTATCTTACCAGCATGTTTTGGGACAAAATTATCATCAAAATACATTATGATACTATTTTCATCGATTTTTCTATCGTTGAATTCAATTTCAATT
>JAHJSO010000044.1 GCA_018830385.1 Elusimicrobiota bacterium
CCCTCGTATTTTTGCAGTACGTACCGGACAGTGGCGCAGGACTCAAGCATCCAGCGTTTTTTGAGACGGTTATGGAAAACTGCGGAAACGATTTTTCTCTCTTCCTCCACCCTTGCTTCCTTTTCAATTATTGACGCCAGTGTTATAACCTGGTGTTTGCTCATCCGCAATTCATCCGCTCTTTCCTGCAGTGCCTGTGTGAATATCCTGTTGAACTGGCCTGTCATCATTTCAATGATTTTTCCGGGCGTGACGCCCTCCGGGAAAAAGTATGTTTCGGGGAAAAGGTACCCCTCCAATTTATCCCTTGTTGCATTCTCAATAAAATCCTCTTTTTGTTTTTGCGTAAGTGCGGCCGCCTTTTCAATGATGTCCGCGGTCCGGCGCACTGTAAGTCCCTCGGGAATCGTTACCCGCACGGAGTACGTCCTGCCCCGGACGAGCATCTCCAGGATTTTTAACGTATTGTAGTTTTTCCTGAACCTGTAGGTCCCGCTTTGCAGTTTTTTTGTTGAGCCGGTTATGCTGACGGCAAGGAGGAAAAGATGCCTGCTTGTTATCAGTCCGGATGATTTCAGGAGCGTGGCGATTTCACCTGCAGTGTTCCCTAACGGTATTTTTATAAGCATCTCTTCATTTGAGGAAGAAAAATGGACGTATATTGCCGCCACAACGACAAAAAGAATCAGGTTTACAATCAGTATGCCTTTTTTCATTTCGCTTTTGTTTTTATGTAATCCAGATATGATTCAAGGAGGACACAGGCGCTTATCCGGTCAATTTTTTCTTTCCGCTTTTTACGGGAGACATTAGCTTCAATGAGAGCCCTTTCCGCCTGCCTGGTCGTGAGCCGTTCGTCAAAGAGTTCTATTTCACAGTGAGCGTCTTTAAGGTTTTCAGTAAGTTTTAAAACAAAATTCCTGACATCAGGCGTATCTTTGCCCGGTGTGCCGTCCATGTTAAGAGGCAGTCCCACTACGATTTTGCCGACATTGAATTCTTTCACAATGTCTTTTATCCGGTTGACGCCGGGTTGACTGACAACCTCCAGCGGCTGCGCAATGATATGCCCCGGGTCAGTGATTGCCAGCCCTATACGTTTCCTGCCGTAATCAACGGATAATATGCGCATGGGCTACCCTTTCCTTTTTTCCTGTTCTTCCAGGAGTTCGGATATGGTTACAAACCTGTATCCCTTCATCCTCAGGCGCGCAATGATTTCCGGCAGGCCTGCGAGAGTTCTTTGCCTGCCTGCGTGCAACAGGACAATGCCCATGTCGTGAGCCCTTTCATATACGTATTTCACTATGTGCTCGCTTGTAACGCTCGCCTCGTGGTCCCTCGGCAGGACGGTCCAGAGGACGCTCGTGTATCCGAGTGAATGGACGAACCTTAATGTCCTGTCATTTTTTTGCCCGCCGGGCGGCCTGAACAGATACGTGCGGGCGCCTGTGGCGGAAGCGATGGCTTTCCTGGTCATTTCAAGTTCGTTTTGCAGGGCATCAGGAGTGAGCCGGGTTATGTTTAGATGGTTGTAGGTGTGCCCGCCTATCTCGTGGCCCGCCGCATGAATCTGTTTAATGAGTTCCGGGTGCCGGTTGACATGCCTGCCTATTACGAAGAAAGTCGCTTTGGCATTTTCGTTTTCAAGTATTGAGAGCAGTTTCTGCGTATATTCAGGGTAAGGCCCGTCGTCAAAGGTCAGAGCGATGCAATAGGGGTACCTGTCCTGCGGCGGGAAAGCCCTCCCTGTATCTCTGGGGAGAGAATTTATGCTTCCTGTGAGTATCATTAACAGGATGCATATTATCGCTTCGTACCTGGTGACGACAAATGAAGTTTTCAGTGGTATGGACATGATATGTGACCCGTCTATGTCATTGCGAAGGAGCGAAACGACTGAAGCAATCTCATAAAACAAGGGGATTGCCGCGTTCATTCAGGACTCCCAAGAGCGGTATCCTCTCAAGGGCGGTGTATTTGGGCCCCTTCGGCGAGAGGTTGCTCTCCATAACGGATATATAGCCGGCGACGAACGTCCCTGCCGGCCCGCCGGTTGAACGGTTAATTGCTTCAATTTTATCTGTAAGGTTTTTCAGATTTTTGCTGCTTTTGACCCTGCCGAGCGTAATATGGGACGAAAAAGCCCTCTTCTCTCCGGCGAAACCCAGCCCGAGGAGTTGTGCGTCAATCCCTTCTGCAATTTCTTCCATATTTTTACCGCCCTCTGAAACGCCCAGCCATATTACCCTTGGGTGCGTTATGCCGGGAAAGGCGCCTATCCGGCCCAACGACACATTAAATCTCTTTTTGTCCGCAAGCAGGTTTTCAAGCATTTTTTTTATTTCAGGGACATTTTCTTTAGGCGTCTGGCCGAGGAACTTCAGGGTTACGTGCAGGTTTTCCTTTCCAACCCATTTAACGTCAGCCCGCGTTTCCTTTAGAGCAAGCAGTATCCCGTAGATTGCATCCCGGACGACGGCGGACTGGACCTCAACGGCGATGAAAATCCTCAAACCATTCTTCTCCTTAAAACATCAAGAGCGAAGTTTACCGAGTTTTCTTTTATCTCATGCCGTGAACCGGTAAATTTCTTCTTCTCGGTATATTCTGCGCCGGGGGTTACGAGTGCGAAGCATACCAGCCCGACGGGTTTTAGGGATGTTCCGCCGGACGGCCCTGCGACGCCGCTTATAGCGACCGCGTAATCGCTCGTAATTATTTTCTTCACCCCGCGGGCCATCTCAATGGCTGTCTCTTCCGACACAGCGCCGTATGTGTCAATGGTAGCCGGGGCAACGCCAAGGACGTCTATCTTTGATGTGTTTGAATACGACACCATGCCTCCCCTGAAATACGCCGAACTTCCGGGGACGTTTGTAATCCGGTTTGAGAGGTGCCCGCCTGTGCAGGATTCGGCTACCGAGAGAGTTTTCTTGTTCCTCAGCAGCGACTCCCCGACGACGCTTTCAAGGGACTGGTGGTCTTCCCCGTATATGTTTTCCTTCAAGAGTGCATAAAAGGATGTTTTTATTTTACGGAGTGTCTCATCTATCAGGAGTTCATCCGTGCCGCGCATGCTGAATTGGACGTCAATGATTGAAAAGTGCGACAGTATTGAGAAGGTTACCTGTCCGGCGTCAGCGGAGCGTTTCGCCTCTATCAGGGGCGTTATGATTTCGTTGACCTTTGATTCGGTCAGACCATATACGTGCAGTGCCTTTGATTTAATTATGACGTGAGGATATTTCTTTTTAATGCAGGGCAGGAGCGTATATTCAACCATAGGATAGAGTTCTTTCGGCGGCCCGGGCAGGAGAAATATCAGTGTTTCCCTGTCCTGTTTCCGGTAATCAATTATCTGTCCCGGGGCCGTCCCTATACGGTTCGGTATGGGCGTTGCACCGTCAATTATGTATGCCTGCGACTCGTTCCCTTTCGGCATTTCCATCCCGCGGTCAGCGAAGTGCCTGGCGATTTCCTGCATTATCTCACGGGAGAATACAAGTTTTTTCCTGAGGGCTTTTGACGCTGCCTTCCTTGTGAGATCGTCAAATGTCGGGCCAAGCCCGCCGGTTACAATGACGATGTCCGACCCGGCTATCGCCACGGAAAATATTTCGGTAATCTCTTTCAGGTTGTCCCCCGCGGTAGTCGCCCTTGCAAGTTCAATGCCTATTGAACGGAGTCGTTCGCCTATGTAAGCGACGTTTGTGTTTATTTTTTCTCCCGTAAGGAGTTCGCTGCCCGTGCAGATAAGTTCTGTTTTCATATTTTACGTCCATCCCCGGCGGGGACAGGGAGAGGACAGTCGTATCAGTGATAGAAACCCATCTGTTTTCCCGTTGAGGCGGAAGGGGGCTTGATTTCACCGAATTTTTCTTCGTATTTTTTTAGGTTGTCCTGCAATGCATGGAGCAACCTCTTGATGTGCTGGGGTGACGTAATTATCCTGCTGCGGACGCGCGCTTTCGCGGGTGCCTGCGGTTGCGGCTGGACGAAGATAAAATCCAGTACGAACTCTGTTTCCGAATGCCCTATCATCGCAAGGTTGCAATAAACCCCCTGCGCCGTCTGGTCGTCAATCTCAATCTGGATTTCCCCAGGCGTTTGTGGCTGCGGCTGTTGTGGTTGCTGGTTCATGTTGAATCCTCCCATTTGGACAATTATTGATGTTTGCCTTGCAATCCTGCTACAACAATTCTTCCAATTTTGTAACTACCTTGTATTCTACGTCCTCAAATTCTTTAAAGTGTGATTTTCCGCACTGTATTTTCAACCTTTCACTTCCCCTCAGTTGCGTAACATCCTGTGTCGCTTTTGTCTCCGCAATAAAATATAGTTTTTTCTCATTTTTGAATATCAGCGCCCAGTCCGGATTATAATCCCCGATAGGTGTTTTTATCGTGAACCAATGTGGCAGTTTAAAATAAAATCCCACGTTTTCGTTCGACTCGCAGTCCTTAGCAAACTGCAGCTCTCTTTCAGACATTGAACTTATTTCTATATAATTCGCCAATGTTTTTTCTTGTTTCGTTACCTTATAAAGATTTTCAATATATGTTTCAATTTCACTCTCCTCAAAAAGCATCATCGCATATTCCTGACCGCCGATTTTTTCATATTTTATACCGTTAACCATAAAATCGTTCAGAACATTTTTTATCTCAACAACAACCATATCTAAAAATAACTGCGGATTTTTGAATACATCTTCCAACCGCTCGGATTCTTTCAGTATTCTTAAAATTGTTGACCGCGTAAGTTCTGTCTTGCCCTGGATGTAGCCAAGTATATCGGGTATTCCGCTTATCACACTATCCGTTTTGTCGAAGATCCTGACACCGAGTTGACGCCCGACAATTCCTTCCCTAACCATATCTACACCCGTCTTTACCGATTTAATAACCGGCTTTTTTACTTCAGTCATATTCTTTATGGATATTGATGCGGTTTTTATCAATTCTTCCGTATCATAATTTACCCTGTAAGTCGTCCTGAATTTTATTTTATTCCACAACTCTATGAAATTAGGATCCAACGAATAGTTCTTTTTCAGTTCAACTTTCACGCGTTTGTTTTTGTCTTTTATTCTGCCGGTGAACTCAACACCACAGTCGTCCTCAATTTCTTTCTGCAACTTACCGGCAAATTCTTCGTAACTCTCGTTTGCTACAACCGTTAATTTGTTTATGTTTTTATCAAATACCCTGTCACCTGTTTGATTCACCGAAAGCCGTAAACCCCTGCCGATTTCCTGCCGTTTTTTCAATTCCGATTTTGTCTCATTCAAAGTACATATTTGAAAAACATTCGGGTTATCCCAGCCCTCTCTTAACGCCGAATGGCTGAAAATAAATCTCAACGGATTATTTATATCTAAAAGTTTTTCCTTGTCCTTCATTATCAACTGATAAGTATCGTCGTCCGCCTGTGTTTCACGTCTTTCTGATGAATCCTTCAAAATACCTTTTTTGTCCTGTGCGAAATAACCGTTATGAACCTGTTCGGTTTTGAAAGGTATAACCCCTTTATACGCGGGCTTTGAAGAAAGTTCGGCATATATCTGTTCAAACCACTCGGCGAATTTACCTTTCGCTGCATTTCCGGATTCGTCATAATGCCTGTAATTTGCAACCCTGTCTATGAAAAA
>JAHJSO010000231.1 GCA_018830385.1 Elusimicrobiota bacterium
ATCGCACCTCCCCAGCCCGCATCAAAAGCCCGAGAGACCATTTCAGCCGAGTTTGACACAGGTGAAGATGCAAGCCAGAACGGGTTTGGCGATTCAACCCCGCAGAAATTTACTTTTAAGTTCACCATAAGTTTATTAACCCCCTATCATAAAAAAGTACTACGCAGGTTTTTTTGATTTACTTTTTGCGATTATCCTTAGAATAACGGCAAGGATGCTGCTTATTACAGTTATACTTACTGCGAGATAGAATGCGCTGATATAGTTGCTATTCAGGTCGTAAATCTTTCCGAAAACATATGGTCCTAAAAGACCGGCAAATCCGTAACTTGAGAATAAAAGACCGTAGTTTGTACCCAAATGTTTCGTTCCGAACAAGTCGGCGGTCGTTGCAGGATAAAGGACCATGCAACTCCCGAAAGCAAGTCCGAATAATGCACACAAAACATAATATCCGCTGACATTGTTTCCTGCTCTTGTCATAAAAAATGAAACCGTTGCAAAAACAACAGATGCGGCAGAGAGAACCCTCAGGCGTCCAATTTTGTCTGAAAAAGCGCCTATTACCACTCGTCCCAAACCGTTAAAAATTGCAATGATACTTAACAAAAATGCCGCCGACATTTTGTCAATATTGTTTAACATAGCATGTGAAACAATATGTCCCATTGTTCCAAGTCCGACGAAAAGATTAAAGAACCATATAAGCCATGCTATGTAAAATAACTCGTTTTTTAAAACCTGAGACGGTGCGAATTCAAAAAGCGGCGGGCGGGTTGTTTGTTTTGCTTGAAATTTTTGAGCCCAATCAAGCGGAGGCGATTTTATCATCAGGGATGCCAGAACGGCTATGACAAAAAACACACCGCCGAGACACAAGAACGACGCTCTCCACCCGTAATTTGTAATTATCCATCTGACAATGGGCGAGAGAATAAAAGCCCCCGCGCCGAATCCAAAAACAACTATTCCGCTTACAAGCCCTTTTTTATGAGGATACCATTTAACGGCAGTGGCAACAGGCGTCACATATGCAAAACCGGTTCCTATTCCCCCTAATACTCCATATGTAATGAGAATATGGAGCAGAGAATTTGCAAAACCTGATAAAAAATAACCGACACTGAAAAGCACGACACCTACCGTGCAAACAATTTTAGGCCCGTATTTATCCTGTAACTTTCCGCCCCAAATCATTCCGACGGTATAAATCAACAGAAAGACGGAAAACGGCAGAGACGCCTGTGTTCTTGTCCAACCGAAATTTTCTGAAATTGGATTGATGTAGACGCCCCATACATATGCGACTCCGAGCATCAGCATTATCAAAGTCCCCGAGGCGAGCACAAGCGTGGGATTATCTGCTTTCTTCTCCATAAATAGATACCTCCGATATTCTTTTAAACCGCTTTTTGCAATACCTGTTTCATTGAGATTGCTTTTTTAGGGCATGAGACCTCGCAGATTTGACAGCCCTTGCACCTTATTGAGATGATACAGGATTTTTTTTTGGACACATCAAACTTTATTGCATTCGGTTCCGGGCACACCTGCGAACAGAGTTTGCACCCTACACATTTTTCTTCGTCAATGACGGCTGTTACATACATAATTTATCTCCTATCTATTTCAATAATGATTTTGCTCTGTTAAACGATTCGTTCAATATGCTGGTATTGGCTGATATGAGTTTTTCTATTTTGTCGTACTGTTTTTTGACGGCATCGTCAAGCGCCGCTGTTGTTCCGGATGCGATGAACTTTGATTTGCCGCCGAATCTTTCTTCTAACGATTTCTGCATTGATTGAATGCTTACAATATCCGTTATTCCCAACAATGACCCCAGCATAGCGATATTCGTGGAAAGATCCGTGCCGCCTACTTCCCTTGCGATCTCCGTCGCAGAAATAAAATATACTTTGACGTTAAGGGCGTCTAATTTTTCCACATCATCTTTGTCAAAGTCAATTTTTCTGTCGGAGTTTACAATTATAACTCCGTTTTTTTTAATTCCTGCAAAAAAAGGCATAGTATAAGATTTTCCCATTAAAATAACATCGGGGTGATATATCATAATGATATTGGGATATAGAATTTCGCCGGTGTCATATATATCGTCATTTGATATGCGAACATAACTTTCCGCTGGGGCGAGTCGTTTTTCCGCACCAAAAAACGGATTGACTGTTGCGTTTTTGCCGTCTTTTACAGCCGCGCCGCCCAAAATATGCGCCGCCGTCACGACGCCCTGGCCGCCGAGTCCTGACATTCTTATTGATTGCATTTTTTCCCTCCCATTAACGGCTGTTCATGATTGTTTTGTAATATCAGCATCAGATTCATGGCTTAAGCGATTCCAGATATTTTTTCGCATCATCGGTTATATGTTCCCGGAATTGATAGTCGGATTTTGACCTGTCCGTTGCGACCTTTTTTGATTCATAAGGTTTTATCTTAAGATTAGTCGGGCATGGCGTATATATCTGAATGTAAGTGGGACCTATTTCTCTTGTTATCAGAACCGCTTTTTTAAAACAATCGCTTATAGGTTTTGTTCTTGCCGTAGATACCACCGCCACATACGAGCATCCCGCTGCAATTGCCATATCGGGGAGATTTATTTTGTTGAATTTTTTACCCTTGGGAGCCATATATAAAACTGTGTCACGCACACTCATTCCGCTTTCCTGCCCGCCGGTGTTTGCATACAATTCATTATCAAACATTACCGTTGTGATTTTATCTCCCCTGAACCACGAGTGGAGTGTCATATCAAGTCCTATGTCGGCTGTGGCGCCGTCTCCGGCCATAACAATAACATCTTTTATTTTATCTGGGAATCTCAATCGCAGGGCAGTTTTTAGTCCTGTTGCCACCGCATTTTGGTTGCCGAAAACCGAGTGTATGTTGTGGAGAGCAAGTTGTGAAAAAGCCAGAGAGCTGCAACCGGTTGAGCCGACAATGATGGTATCTTCAGGATTTGGCAGAGAACCAACCAAAATGCGAAAAGCCAAAGCGAGGTTGCATCCCGCGCACAGAGGATGTTCTTCTAATAGTTCTTTGAATGTGCCGAGGTCTTTCTGCGATTTTTCATTTCCGAAAGGACCGTTTTTGACCAGGTCAATATATTCCTGCGGCATTACATCTTCAAAATGCGGATTTATTTTTGTTATATCCAGTGACATTTTTCCTCCCCCAAAACCGGTAAATTTAGATGCCTATTGGTGTCCCATTTTTTACTACTTCAACTATTACTTCAGGCGGCATGGTCATACCGCCATAGACCCTCGGACCCGGCACTATGCGGTCGTTGTTTGGAATTGTTGAGGCGATTTCCCTTGCAAGCCATCCGGTTCTGTTGAACTCGGGAATTATGATTTTTTCGGTTTTTGACAAAGCATTCTTTATTTCTTTAGTCGGGAAAGGTCTTATAAGTTTTACCTTCACAAGCCCCGCAGATATACCGTCTTCTTTTAACATCTTGATTGCTTCTCTTGATTGCGACACAGCGGTTCCCGAAGCAACTATCTGAATGGGCGCCGATGGATTTTCCTGCTCTATAAAATTGCCGAGGTATTTTTTTATGTGTCTTTTGGCTCTTTGAGCAGACGCCATGATTTCTTGCTGCCAACTTGCATGGGCGGCGTAACTGATGTAGTTTGATTTCATAACAAACGGGTCTCGCATACATCTAAATGGAGGCGTTTCCATATCCATTATAGGCACAGGTGAGAGCGACGGATTGTATGGTTTTAATCGGACATCCTCTGTTACGATATGAACTTTTTGCCTCGTGTGCGTTACAAAAAATCCGTCAATGAACACTCCTATAGGAATGTGAACCGATGTCTGTTCTACGATATCAAAACTCATAAGAAGCATATCGTATAAGTCCTGAGCGTTTTCGGCGTGAAGCATCATTATTCCGGTATCTAAAAGAAAACCCATCTCTATTGTATCGGGCTGTATCGTCAGCGGCGAATTGACTCCGCGGGGCATAAACGCCATAACTATAGGCAATCTGGCACCCGCCCACATTGGGAAATTTTCAAATGCTCTGAGGGTTCCAGGACCGCAGGTTGCCGTAAATGTCCTGGCGCCTCCCATGGCAGCCCCTGCGATTTCAGACATGACGGCGAACTCATTTTCACCCCTAAAATACTCTTTTACAAATCCCTCGGCATACAAATCGCCGACGAGATGCATACTTTCGCTCTGTGGCGTTATCGGATAAGAAATCGCAACCTCTATATTTGCCCGCCTTACTGCTTCCCTTACCGCTTCGCTTCCTGTGATAAATTGTTCCTCTCTTTTTGCCTTAAAAAGCATATATTCTGTTGATACTTCTTTTAAGTCATTATATGATGGCATTATTTTGCCCCTCCTTTTTTGATTTCCTTGATTGTCTCTAACAACTTTTGGAGTATTTTATTATCAGCGTTCCTTAAAGACGCATTGGCTTCTTCGTGGCCTTCCTCGGCACAGAGCGCTATGGTGTAGCAGTCAGTACCGCCTCTTATTATTTTCAGGGCAAGGTTTGCCTGATGACAGTGGACTCCTATAAAAATTCCAACGTCTATTTTGTTATGCCAGATAGTCAGATTCGGATGGTTGGGATTTATTTCCACCGCGGGATTTATCATCGGATATTTTGGCCTATAGTCGGGCATCGGAATGACTCTGGCGTTGACCTCTTTTGCTATTTCCCTGACGAGTTTGCCTCTTTGCAAAGCATACTCGGTTGTTCTCCATAAAAGCAGCGGGCCCGGAAAAAATGTCGGATTTTTTGCTTCTAAAAGTTTCAGTGCTATATATTGTATACACGTGTTCTCCGAAACACATTTCCCTTCTATGAGACCTTCGCCCTTTTCGGGCAGAGACACGCCGTGGAGCGCCGCTGCCGGTGGCAGATAGCTTTCCGGACCTTTTAAGACCTTGTAATTTTCTTTTTGCATCTGTTCCCTCCCGAAGTTATCTTTATTTTAGCAAAATTAAAATATTTATAAAAGATTGTTTTTGCAAACGGCTATTAAATCTATCAGATTGGTTCTATTATCACATCAACATAGTTAACACATCGTTTGATTATTTTTTAAATTTTATCAACAATAAATAAACAGCAAAAGCGATAAAGAATCCGACAAACCATGCATAGTTGTATAGATTCATCCAGAATAAACCAACCCTGACAACGCCAATTGTCCCCAGAAAGCCGGGTATATTCGGTAAAATACCCAGTACAAGCGCAGCCAGTGCTTTTATGTTATATCCGTTTGAATAACTATAGCCGCCTTTTTCAAGATATAAATCCGGCAAATTCAATTCTTTTTTGCGAATAACGAAATAATCACATATCAGGACACCGCCGATTGGACCCAGAAGTGCGGAATAGCCGATTAGCCAGGTAAAAATATAACCCATTGGGTCTGCCACCAACTTCCATGGCATTATTATTATTCCTATTATCCCTGTAATTAATCCGCCAGTGCGGAAAGAAATTTTTCCGGGTGAAATATTTGAGAATGAGTTTGCAGGCGCCACAACATTTGCCGCCAGATTTGTTGTTAAAGTTGCAAGTAATAGTGCAATTTGTGAGATTACGTTCACGGCAGGATTTTCAAATTTACTCAAAAGGACCACAGGGTCCCAGATTGTCTCTCCGAATATCAGGAGGGTTGCTGATGTAACCGCCACACCTATGAATGCATAAAATGGCATGGTTGTATTCAGTCCAAGCACCTGTCCGAGGAACTGTGCCTTTTGTGATTTTGCATATCTTGTGAAGTCAGGAATATTCAGGGAGAGTGTCGCCCAGTAGCCAACCATGCCAGTAAGTGCAGGGAAAAAGAAAATCCAGAACTGACCTTCCTTCGGTCCACCTGCGACAAATTGAGACGGTTGAGAAAATATAGGACCTAAACTACCGACCTTTACCCATACCCACACTAAAAGAGCGATTCCTACGAGAAGCAACAGTGGCGCCGAGAAATTCTCAACACATCTTATTGTTTCAATCCCCCTGTAAATAATATAAATATTCACAAACCAGAAAAACAGAAAACATAAAAGTTGCGGAAGATTTATTCCAAGCCAGGCGGATAAAACAGGGATTTTTTCCCAATGAGTAAAATACACACCCAAAAGTTTATATATCGCCCAGCCACCTATCCAGGTCTGTATTCCAAACCATCCGCAGGCAACGATTGCCCTGAGGACAGCGGGTATGTTGGCTCCTTTTATCCCGAAAGACACCCTTGCAAAAACAGGAAAGGGGATACCGTATTTTGTCCCTGCGTGGGCGTTTAAGACCATTGGTATGAGGACAATTGCGTTTCCAAGGAATATCGTTAAAATTGATTGCAACCAGTTCATCCCGCCTGAAATCAGTGAGGAAGCAAGCATGTAGGTTGGTATGCAGACGCTCATACCTATCCACAGGGCGGATATGTCCCGTACGCCCCAGTGTCGCTGTATGAGTTTTGTCGGAGATAAGTCCTTATTCCACAGTTTGGAGGAAGTCAGCCCGGAAACTTCCGCGTCAGACAATTCAATAAGTTTATCCATTTGTCAAAAACCCTGGCGAGTTCATTATCTCACTGGCGATTTTTGTAATGTTTTTTTTGAATACGGGAGAAATTTCATCGCTGAATTTTTTCGCCCTTTTTATTTTTATACAATAAATTTTTATTTCAGGAAGTTTCAGTCCTATTTTTTCGGCAAGTTCAACAATGCCCCCTATGTTTGTCTGGTGGGGACTTTTCATGACCCCTGTTTTTTTAACAGACGGATATTCAATACGCAGAACCTCGCCTATTTCCTCCGGGGGAAGACGCTGATAACTCATTGTATCAATTATTATGACCCTGTCATACTCCCGCATAATGTCCAACAGAGGGGGACCTTCCTTGCTTGTTTCCAGCACGCTCACTGAATCCGCGTACTTGCGCGGGAGATTTTCTTTTATTTTTCTTGCAACATAAATACCTATGCCGTCGTCACCCGCAATGGTGTTCCCGCGACCTAAAATCAGCGTGGTTG
Organism: Elusimicrobiota bacterium; assembly: GCA_018830385.1. GTDB lineage: Bacteria > Elusimicrobiota > Endomicrobiia > CG1-02-37-114 > JAHJSO01 > JAHJSO01. The sequence goes on from JAHJSO010000231.1 coordinate 7,039, forward strand.
GAAATTTTTCCCGCATTCTATTTCCCGTTTTGTTCCGCACCATGTTCTGTATTATATCCCCGAAGAATTATATTCGTCAGATCTTCGTCAGGTCGCCGTATGACTCAGGACGTCTGTCCCTGAAGAACGCCCAGCCGTTTCTGACTTCATAAATCAGTTCCAGGTCAATGTCTGCCACGACGAGTTCGTCTTTGTCCTCGCTGCCCTTGACGATTATTTTGCCCCTGGGGTCGCAGAAATAAGAGGAACCGTAAAACCTGCCCGTGTTCCAGGGTTCTTCAGTCCCGACTCTGTTTATTGCTCCGACGAAATAACCGTTTGCAACCGCGTGGGCGGGTTGTTCCAGTTCCCAAAGATATTTTGACACGCCTGCGGTTGTCGCGGAAGGATTGAACATAATCTCTGCGCCGTGCAATCCCAAGAGACGCGCTCCGTCGGGGAAGTGCCTGTCGTAACATATATAGGGCGCCACCTTTGCATACGCGGTCTGAAAAACCGGATAGTTCGTGTTGCCCGGTTTGAAATAGTACTTTTCGTAGAACCCGGGTGATATGTAAGGGATGTGCATTTTCCTGGTGGTGCCGAGGAGTTTTCCGTCGGCATCAATGACTGCGGCTGAGTTGTAATACACACCGTCCATAACATATTCATATACAGGGGCGATAATCGCCATGTTGAATTTTTTCGCCCATTTTGATACCTCTTCAGTGGTTGGCCCGGGAATTGATTCCGTTGCCCCATACCACCTGTGGTGGTGTTCCGCGGGGAAATAAGGGAGATTAAAAATCTCCTGGTAACAGAGGACCTGCACGCCTTTCTTACCTGCTTCTTCAGTTAATTTTGCGTGTTTGTCCATCATCGCCCGCTTGATTTTGTCAATCTCCTTCTGCATATCCTCTTTTGACATTTTTGACGTGTCTTTCGTTGGTGCGATAACATTTGTTGCCTGAATCAAACCGCACTTGATAATTTTTGACATAAAACACCCCCGTTTAATTCCGCATTTTCGCCCCATTCAGAAACATAATTAAAGTATTACTTTAATATATCCAGTGCCAGTTCTTTCAGCCGGGCAGTACCCGGTGTCCCTTCCTCCGACCAGTCGCGAAGTTGATAATATTCAGACAACATTTTATCTAATTGCGGTACTATTCCTTTTGCTTTTCCGTCGGGTTTTGCTGTCAACAATCGCTTTGGCAGTTTATCATCCCTGGATGAAATCCCCAGACGAACATTGTAGAGTCGTTTTAAGTTGAAGAGTCGCTCCCCTGTTTTTAATAAATCCTCCATGGTGAATGGAGTCCAACCGCAGGCCTTTTCTATCCACAGGGCAATCATTTTAGGTCCGACCCCGCCTAAAAACAAGAACTTGCACAGTCCCAACGGGTTAAATACTGAGAGAAAATTCTGCAAATCAAAAACAATTTTCGGTTTGCCGTTTTCGTCAAACTGGTTTGGAGGCGTTGTATAGTTAAGGTCTGGGCACTTGACTCCCCTGTCAAGGAAATATGTCAGGCCTTCCAGATGACAGCCCCCCCTCACAGCAGTCGCATAGTTCAATGCCATGCTTACATGTCCCCTGGGGTCGTGGCCCGGGTAGTCAAGTCCTTTTGTGGCGACGGCGTATTCTATTGTATTTTTTCCCAACCGCCCAGCCGCTTTAACAACTCCGTCTATGAGATATTTCCCGCCAAATCCCTCCCGCTTTCCTATCTGGTGCAATAGAGTAACCATTGTTTTTGCATCGCCCCATTTTATTTCAAGCCCGTCGGTGTCTTTTTTTGTGATTTTCCCTTTTTCAAAGCACTCCATTGCAAACGCCAGAACATTACCTGCGGATATTACGTCCATTCCGTACCTGTTACACAGTTCAACGCAGTAACACAAAAGGTTTAAATCGTTGTTCAGGCAGTTTGAGCCAAGCAAACTAACTGATTCATATTCCGGGTATCGTCCATGAAAGTTCCCGTAGCCGGACAGTTCTCCTTTTACAATTTTTCCACAACCAATAGGGCAGGAATAACAAGCGTAATGTTTTTCAAAGACCGTCTCACGGACCCGCTGGCCTGAAATTTTCTGTATGTCTTCTTTCCACTCGCCCAGCAGCCAGTTTTTTATTGGCAAATCGCCGAATGCCTCAACTGCCGGCGCTCCCCCGCCCGTGCCAAACTCATGCAGGGCTTTTGTGTTTTCTTTAATTTTAGGGATTTCTGTTTTCAGTAATTCGCGCAGGCCGTCGGCGTCTGCAATTTCAATACGCTTTTTCCCGGAGCAGACAATCGCCTTGAGATTTTTGGAACCCATATTTGCGCCGATACCACCACGACCTGCTTGACGAGAAATTATACCATCGCAGGCAATACTTGCAATCCCGCTGAGATTTTCACCCGCCTGGCCTATGCATGCAATCCTGACGCCGTTTCCATTTTCCTTTGTCAATATTTCATCTGTTTCATAGGTATCTTTTCCCCAGAGATGCTCCGCAGGACGGATTTCGGTTTTTTCGTCGCTGATAAAAAGATATACGGGTTTTTCCGATTTACCCGTAAGCATGATGCCGTCATACCCGGTGGACCTCAGTGCTGACGGCCAGTGTCCCCCAACTGTCGCCTCGTTCCAGATACCTGTTAAGGGTGATTTTGCACATGCGGAGAGTTTGCAGGCAGTTGGAATCATTGTCCCCGTGAAAAGGCCTGCCAGAAACAGTAACGGGTTTTCAGGATCAAGGGGTCCGGTTGACGGGTCTAAATCATCATATAAAATCTTTGCAGCCATGCCGCTTCCGAGAAAGAATTTCTGGACATCATTCCGGCTGATTTCTTTTTTGGTGATTTTTTTGCTGGTGAGGTCTATTGAGAGAATGTTTCCGTGATAACCGGCCGGCATATCCATACCCCCTTTGTTTTCGTGCGGTTAAATTTTATCACAATTTTTCATCAATGTCAAGAGTTAGCCGATTGTTTGTCCGGTTGTTAGCCGATTGACTTATTTTGCCTGTAATCAGGTAAAAGTATCGGAGCAATTTTCTTCGGATCTATTTTTAATGTTTTAAGCGCCCTGTGGAATTTTTTTATATGTGTCAAGCCCAGTTTTCCAAATTTGATTTTTTTTGATTTTGCTGATGAGGCGACGCCCGCCCTCCTGCCAAAAACCAGTATATCCAGCAGTGAATTTCCCATAAGGCGGTTTCTTCCGTGGACACCACCCGAAACCTCGCCCGCAACATACAGGTTTTCAACATTCGTTTCGCATCTCTCGTTTATTAAAACCCCGCCGTTCTGGTAGTGCTGTGTCGGGTATGTCAGGACCGGTTCTTTCGTCATATCAATTCCGAATCTGATAAACTGCCTGTACATTGCAGGCAGACGGAATTTTATTGTGCCTTCTCCCCTGAGTATGTCAATCAGGGGTGTGTCAAGCCATACCCCCTGCATCCCCGTCGGGGTGGTGATTCCCTTTTTTCTGTCCTGACATTCCCTTATTATTGCAGACGCAACCGTGTCTCTCGTTTCCAGTTCAAAAATAAATCTCTCGCCGTCTGAATTCACAAGGTGGGCGCCAAGACCGCGAACCTTTTCAGTGATGAGCAGTCCCACTATCTGTTCGGGATAGGCGACACCCGTCGGGTGATATTGAATTGTATCCAAAAACGCAAGTTTTGCTCCTGCACGGTAAGCAAGGACAAGCCCGTCTGCGGTCGCTCCATAGTGGTTTGAAGTCGGGAAGCCCTGTATGTGCAGGCGGCCCGAACCGCCTGTTGCCATGATAACTGTCTTTGCACGGACAACCAGATACTTTTCTGTTTCCAGATTGAAAAGGACCGCCCCCGTGCAGATGCCTTTTTCGTCGGTGAGGAGTTCAACAGCAGGGGAAAATTCCAGCACAGGAATTCTGTAGTTTTTAATTTCATCCCTGAGAACACGCATTATTTCTGCACCGGTATAGTCCCGGGCTGCATGCATCCTTTTTCTGCACGTCCCACCGCCGTGTATGGTAACGAAGGTGCCGTCCGGTTGTTTGTCAAACATGATTCCAAGGTTTTCAAGATATTGCATAATTGACGGGGCGTCCATGACGAGAGCCCCGACCAGTTCAGGGACGTTCTTATATCCGCCGCCGCCCATGACGTCCAGATAATGCAGTACGGGAGAATCATTCGGCTTATCCGCTGCCTGAATACCACCCTGGGCCATCATTGTGTTTGTGTCCCCGATACGGAGTTTCGTTGCAAGTAAAACATTTGCTCCATTTTCCTGAACTACAAGTGCTGCGGACGCACCCGCACCTCCGCCGCCGATGACAAGGACGTCCACCTGAAAGTCGGGCTTTGACAGATCTATTTTGTTGAATTCGTCGGGCGAGAGCCGACTGTAGGACTCAATCATATCAGCAATTTCATACGGTGTGAAGTCATTTTTGTTGGGCCCGAGTTTCAGTTTCCGTTGAGTGCCCGGCTTGTAGTCAGGATGGAATCCCCTGAGGAGTTTTTCTTTTTCTTCAGGTGAAAGTCGCTGGAACGTCTGTTTAATCCGCTGTGACCTGGTTGAAACAATTTTTTGGGTTGATTTTTGCATTTCCTGCGGATATGGCATATTGGTGTCTCCTATCTATACGTTATCCTGATTAGTGCCTTCTCGACCTTATATTAAGTTACTAAAAACAATTTATAAAACACTCGGGTCGAAGTTTCGGTCTTCGGCCTTTTTATGTTTCTTCCGGCTCAATTTCCCTCCGATTATATAGTTTTTTCAGTTCATCTATACCAGTTGACAGAATTTTTTTCATCTCCTGTTCAAATTTGCCGTTTTGAATTTCTTTAAGTCGTTCAGAAAGATGAAATGCTTTCGGCTGGATATATTTTGCAAAAAGTCGCCGGGCTAAAATTGCCGACTGGAACTGGGTGATTTCGGCGGGGCAGCGAAGTGCGCACAGTCCGCACATGAGGCAATCAAAGGATAAATTGGCTGCTTTTGATATATCTCCCTGGATTATTGACTGGACATAGTCCATAACCTCAATATCTTGCGGGCATGCTTTGGTGCAGGTATTGCAGGAAAGGCAT
>JAHJSO010000232.1 GCA_018830385.1 Elusimicrobiota bacterium
AACTGGTTCAGACGGGATATTCTGGTTCTTAAATGTTGCAACGGGCACATGGACAATCGGGCCGGTACTGGACTCAGGCGAGGGCTCAACCCCATCTTCTGTTGAAGAGACATTGACCATAGGAGATTCGGTTTCCGTAGGGACGTTTGTTGTTTCAGGCGCCATGGGGAAATTTTACGGAAACATCAGGGATTCAAGGGATAATGATTTAATAAAATCGGGTGTGTTGATAATCGCTACCACTTCAACCATAGACGCAGACAACCCGCCTGTAATTAACGATGCATTGCGCAACTCAGGCAGGGCATTATACTGCGGCGTGACCCACGGCGACGGCAGTTATGAAATCCCCGTCCGGGCAGGCAGTTACAGGTTGTATCTCTGGTTTACCGAGGCGAGCAGGGTGGCGATAACGGTTCATAAAAAGACATATTCAGGCCCTTATGCCGTTTCTGCAGGAGGCAGTTATGAACTGGATATGGAAATACCGTAACCTGTTACAAATAGTCATTGCGAGGGACGAAGCCCCGAAGCAATCTCTATTATTTAGATTACCGTGCCCTTCGGAACTGGCAATGACATACATACGAGCGACTGAATAGTCACAGGAGATTTAATAAACATGCCTTTGCGAAAAAACTCCGGTTTAACCCTTACGGAACTCGTGATGGCGGTTGCAATATTTAGTTTGATTATACTGGGCGTCCAGACGTTCTTTTCCCAGGGCATAACCCAGATACGGCTGATTATTGCAAAGATAGACATCCAGAGGGAAGCCCGCGCCAATTTAAGTTTAATGAACAAGGAGTTGAGGCAGGCGGTGGCGAGTTCAATAGTCATATCAAGGGAAAATGCAAACCAGCCGCCTTATTCAAAAATAATGTTTGAGACGATAAAAGGCACGACGGTATATTATTACCAGGAAGGGGTAAAATTATATCAGGACGTTTATACGGACAACTCTGCCATCAGGAGAAAGTTCCTGGCTGAAAACCTGAGGTTCGTCCATTTTGTGTTCCCGAAGTCGGACGATGATTCAATACTGCAGGTTTCGGCATGTTTTGAAAAGATACCGTATCCGTACGTTACCGGTATCCGGGCTCTCCAGGTTTCAATTGAAAAGGTCCGGATTATGAACTGAAAAAATGTCAGCGAAAAAAGGCGTTTTTATAACTTTTGAAGGGCCCGACGGTTCAGGTAAGACGACCCAGTCGGGACTCCTTGTCCAACATTTGCGTCGGCAGGGGTACGATGTTTTTCACACGAGGGAACCCGGCGGGACGTCGCTTGCCGAATTTTTAAGAGGGGTTTTATTGAGGCCCGATGCGAATATATCGCCCGTTACGGAACTTCTGCTATATTCCGCTGCGCGCGCCCAGCACACCGTTGAACTTATAAAGCCGGCGTTGTCTTCCGGGAAGGTAGTTGTGTGCGAAAGATATACGGACGCCACTGTCGCCTACCAGGGTTATGGCAGGGGGCTGGAACTGAAGTTAATTGCAACGTTAAACGGGATCGCCACGGGCGGACTTAAGCCCGACCTTACCATCATACTTGACATCCCCGTCCGCAACGGGCTGAAGCGGGTTGCAAGAGGCAGGGCCACGGACCGGCTTGAAAATGAAAAGTTGTCGTTCCACGAGAAGGTCAGGAAGGGCTATATGACCATATCAAAAAAAGACGGTAAAAGGGTAAAGATTGTCCTGTCAAAAGGGAGCATCTTAAAAATACAGGACAGGATAAAATGGTATGTTGAAAGTATGTTAAAAAGGGCGCAATATTCAATATAATAATGTCATTGCGACCACGAGCCCCGCAGGGGCGTGGTGGGTGGCAATCTCATAATGAGTTTTAACGATATAACAGGGCACGCAAAAACGCTAAGTATAATTAGGAAACAAGTCAATCAGAACAAGGTGCCTCACGCCTATCTGTTCGTAGGGCCTTCAGGCGTGGGGAAAAAAAAGACAGCCGTTGAGTTGGCCAAATCCCTTAACTGCATTGGTTCTGCTAAAGCCCCTAA
>JAHJSO010000045.1 GCA_018830385.1 Elusimicrobiota bacterium
GAAATCGCGGGGCATTCTCTTATTGACAAATTCATAATACCTAACGTGCATGAGCAGGTGGTACCGGCGATACTCGGAACGAATGACATAAAGATGTTTGAGTCGGTCGGTATAATTGAAACATTTACAGTTGCCTCCTGTGTCCGTGCCGCCGATGCTGCTGCCAAGGCAGCAAAAATAGAACTTATAGAGATTCGTCTTGCAAAAGGGCTTGGCGGCAAGTCCTTTGTTACGCTTTGTTCCGACGATGTTGGCGCCGTGCGGTCGGCGGTTAACACGGGGTGTGAAATAATAAAGGACGAGGGCGTTATAATTGAGCGGGTCATAATACCAAAGGCGCATGATGCTTTGAAAAAGACCCTGGTTTAAGTGCAACCTCGTAGGTAAATTTGCACAGCCATGTGTTAAATATTGCACCTGGTTTTGGTCCGGGGTAATTAGGGGGTTTTATGAATTTGGTAATAGGTTCCGACCATTCCGGGTTTCAAATTAAGGAAAAGTTGAAAAAATTTTTGCAGTCATCGGGCCACACGGTGACCGACTTCGGCTGTTATTCTGAGGAACCGGTTGACTGGACTGATATTGCACTGCTCGTTGCTGAAGCAATCAGGGAGAAGAAATACGATAAAGGCATACTTATAGACGGCACCGGCGGAGCAATGCCCATAGCGGCGAATAAACTACCGGGGATACGGGCTGTGTGCGCTTACAACGAACTTACGGCAAAATTTGCCACTGAACATGACGACGCAAACATAATATGTCTGGGCGCAAGGATGATAGGTGATCTGGTGGCGCAGGAAATCGTAAAGATCTGGCTTGAGGCAAAATTTTCAGGTGAAAGACACCAGCGCCGTCTCACCAAGGTTGAAGAAATAGAAAAAAAATATATGAAGTAGGGAGAAGGAGGCCGGGTAAAAAATGGTAATTGCTTTCGGGTGTGACCACGCGGGTTATTCATTCAAAGAAAAGATAATTATGTTCCTGAAAACGCAGGGCTACAAAGTTGTTGACTACGGCTGTTTTGACGACGGGAGTGTGGATTACCCGGATTTTGCGACGGCGGTTGCGCGTTGCGTCTCAAAGGGGACGTGTGATACGGGCGTCCTTATATGCGGCACGGGGATAGGTATGTGCATCACCGCAAATAAATTCAGGGGAGTCAGGGCGGCGGTTGCCTATTCAACCGATACGGCTGAACTGGCGAAGAGACACAACAATGCGAACATCCTCTGTGTCGGTGCGCGGTCTTTCAAAGTGAATGAAATAATAGAATTTATAGATGTATGGCTGAAGGCGTCGTTTGAAGGCGGCAGGCATGGCCGCCGGGTGGATAAGATTTCAAATCTGGAGGATAAGAACATAAAATGAAAAGAGTTGCAAGAGTTTTCCTTGCAGTATTTGCAATCAGTTCAGCTGTGCCGGGTAATTGCCTTTCAGTGCAGGACTTATATTCGGCTATGAATCTTATAAACGAGGGGAAATACTCCGAAGCGGTTGCCCTTCTTGAATCGTCCCCCGACTCCCCGGAGAGAGACCTTTCGCTGGGGATTGCCTTTTTACATCTGGGAAGATACGGCGATGCGGAAAAATGGCTGAACAGGGTGATTGAAGTATTACCCGGATCACTGCCTGCCAGGTATTCCCTTGCGATGCTTTATGAAAACAGGAAGGATTTTAAAAAGGCGATAAAGCAGTGGGACAAGGTTTTATCACTGACGGACAGCGACGCGCTCAGGGACCTGGCATTGAAGCACATAAAAACGTTGGAAAGGATGAAGGAATGAAAAGGCGGTATCTTTTTCTGCTTTGTGCGGGCTATGCCGCAATTTTTATTTTATCGGGCTGCGTGTCCCACCCGCGGGTTGCGATAAAACGTGGGTATGACATCTCAAAAATAAAGACAATCGGACTGGGGAGGTTTACCAATTTTGCAAACTATGAAAATTCTGGGGATGTGGCCCGGGATGAGTTTGCACGGCAACTTATCCTGATGGGGTTCATCGTAAAGCAGTCGGAAGAAGGGGTTGACGCAGTCCTTGAGGGAGGGATAAGCCAGTTTGCGCCTTCAAAAAAATATCTCTTTTATGCCGGGGAGAAACAACCGGGAGTTACGACGCAGGTCGTCGTTTCGGCGCCGGCAATTGAAATAAGCGGCTCTAATGTTTATTATTTAGGCAGGGCATTCGGTTTAAGGGACGAAAGCCAGATTCTTGTGAGCAATGCGACCGTCGGAATAAGTGCCCGGCTCATTGATACGGCGACGAATGAAATTATCTGGACGAATTCGTTTACATATGAAGGGCTTGATGTCCAGATGGCAGTGGAGAACGTGGTGAATTTCCTGGTAAGGTCAATTACGGGGAAAGGCAGATGACAGAAGGCGGTAGGACAAGATGTACCGCGGCCGGTTGAAATACGCAAAACCGTTTTGCGCGGGCCCGAGGTGTTGACTGTCCCGGGAGAGGCGTCGGGGTAACGAAAATGCATGCAGGTATTGTAATAGGCAGGGTGTGGGCGACAATGAAGGTTGAATCAACGGAAAAAATAAAGATGTTATTACTGCAGCCGACCACGTGGGAAAGGAAGCCCGTTGGCGACCCCATAGTCGCTGCGGACGCCGTGGGAGCAGGCGCGGGCGAGTTTGTGTTTTATGTAAAAGCCAGAGAGGCAGCAGTTGCATTCGGCGGCAAAGGGCTGGACGATACACCCCCTTATGACGCAACAATTCTCGGAATTATAGACGGGGTTCAACTGGAGTAAATATGTTTATCGCAAAAGTGGTGGGGAACGTCTGGGCAACACAGAAACACAAGTCGCTTGAAAAATCAAAACTCCTGATAGCAAGGCCCGTTGACGGTCTTACGGGTAATTTCATGGAAGGGGACACAGTCCTTGCGGTTGACATGAACATGGATGCTGGTATCGGGGACACCGTCCTTATTATGGACGAGGGAAACTCGGCGAGGCAGATATTGAATGATAAAACAGCGCCAATCCGCACGATTGTGTGCGGGATTGTAGATTTTGTGACCGCCGGCGGCGAAACTAAAAAATGGCATTAGTTAAATAAAAGACAGGAGCGAATCAACAGATGAAAAGCCATATTTTGGTATTTCTAACTTTAACTATTTTCATATCACTACCAATTTCTGGTTATGGACAGCATAAAAATATAATAAAAGCCAAGCCATTTGCTCTATATGACTTGCACAACAATTTAATAAAATATTCCGACTATGAAGGCGAGAAAATCCTGATTTTGAGTTTTTTCGCAACATGGTGCGAGCCCTGTCTGAAAGAAATAAAAGAACTGGAAGAATTCAATAAAAAACTTGAGCAAACCCGACGCGCTTCCCAGATTGAAATACTTCTTGTAAGCACCGATAAAGGGAGAGGTAGTAAGAAAAAAGTTAGGCAATTTGTAAATAAACATCAGATAAAATTTAAAGTTGTTCACGACCTGTATGGTGTAATGTCAAAAGGATGGAAAGTCAAGGGACTACCGACGCTGTTTTTAATCACC
>JAHJSO010000233.1 GCA_018830385.1 Elusimicrobiota bacterium
CCACAAACCAAGGACAAACCCCGAGCATAGAAGTGTACCCGGTCTATGAGGGACAGGGGAGGGACAGTCCCTCCCCTGTCCCTCCCCTGTCCCCGATTGCTGTGTTTCCGGTGATTGACCACGAGGACACTTACAAAATCTATCTCACCAATCTCCAAGAACCCACAGATGTGTTTGACCTAAAGATAATAGACGCCCCATTAGATATTGATTACATCGTTGACCCGGTGATATGCGAAGAGACATTTGTTGATGCAAGAAACGGCAGGGAATATGCGGTTGCGAAAATCGGCAATCAGTGCTGGATGGCTAAAAATCTAAACGCGGGAATAATGATTAACGGCGCGGATGATCAGATAGATAATGCGTTTTTAGAAAAATATTGTTATAATAACATAGAGTCAAATTGTGATAAGTATGGCGGTTTATATCAATGGAATGAGGCAATGCAGTATAATGGTTCCTGCAATGGCGCTGGCGAACCGCCAAATGACGCCTGCAGTTTGCCGGTTCAGGGGGCTTGTCCTGATGGCTGGCATCTGCCGAGCCATTATGAATGGACAACATTGGAAAGAGCTGTATGCAGTTCTGGCGCTTGCCTTAATAATTTTCCGTTTGGAACAGCGATTATTGGCAACCATGGGGCTAATGAAGGGGCAAAACTGCAGGCAGGCGGGCAATCTGGTTTTGAAGCTCTTTTGGCCGGATATTACACAGGCGAATTTAATTATCTTGGCAGTTACACAGGGTTTTGGTCTTCTTCAGAAAACGGCGCAGGAGCGTGGATTCGTTATTTAGGTTCGGGCAGGCCGCAAATAAGCCAATATATTTATGGCAAGTCGTCTGCTTTTTCTCTGCGGTGCATAAAAAATTGAAAATTAAAAAATTAACATATATTAAAACCATGAATAAACCGAATAAAGTGAAATTCATAATTTTAATTGCAGTGATTGCCGCATTGATTATATCTGCGGCTTTGATTGTTTGGGCCGCAACAGTAACAGATTCCTTTACTGACACAAGCAAAGTTTCCCAAACATCAAACATTACAGTTGACACGGTTAACCAAACAGTTAGCTTGTCCCAAACAACATGGACATGTGGCGCTGACTCACTTACCGATACCAGAGACAGTAAAACATATGCCACGGTTTTAATTGGCTCCCAATGCTGGATGGCAGAGAATATTAATGTGGGAACATTGACAGCCGGAGCCGGCGATCAAGGAGCAGACTGCCCTTCAGCTTCAGAAATAGAAAAATACTGCTATTCAGACAACGAATCAAACTGCACAACCTACGGCGGTTTATACCAATGGGACCAAACAATGTGCGGAGGCACTTCAGCAGGCGCCCAAGGAATTTGCCCCCTTGGCTGGCATATTCCAACCCACGATGAGTTTACAACCTTAGAGCTTGCTGTCTGCACTTCCGGCACCTGCGCCACTGATTTTCCTTATGACACTTCAACAACCGGCTGGCGTGGCACAAACGAAGGAACAAAATTAAAATCAGGAGGGAGTTCCGGGTTTAACGGCCTTCTTTCCGGCTACCGCGGTCCCGATGGGTCGTTCAGCCTTCTTTCCAGCTACGGCGACTTCTGGTCTTCTGTGCAGTCAGGGTCTTCTGCCTGGAGGCGCATCCTGGGTTCCGGCTTCGCCACTGTCTACCGTGTCACTGGCAGTAAGGCCTACGGGTTTTCTGTTCGCTGCCTCAAGGACTGATTCGACTATTTTTCTATTTTGACTATTTAATAATTTTTACGTCAAACTATGGCCACTTACAACCATCTTCCCGTATATAAAACAAGCTATGATTTATTGTTAAATATATTCAGATTTGTCAAGGATTTTAACCGCGAGTATAAATATACGATTGGGGAGAGCATAAAAAAAGAAACCATAGAGATGATAACCAATATCTACAGAGCTAATTCCAGTTGGGACAAAGCGCCGCTTATCCAAAAAGCCAGGGAAAACGCGGAGGTAATCAGATTATATTTGCGGCTTACAAAAGATTTAAAACAGATAAGCTTGGAAAAATTTGTCCAGCTTAATGAAAAGCTTGAATCGGTTTCAAAACAACTGTCAAGATGGAGGGATAGTTCAAAATAATTTTTGGGCCAGAATCGCATTTGCCACGGTGAATGCGAGCGCGCATTGTCAGTCCAATAATCCCCTGGAAAAACCAGGAATACTCGGCCATCGCGGATGACATTTGATCCTCGGGCAACTTCTGTTTTCTTTATTTTTCAGACAACGGAAGAAATTAAGAGATTATTTTTACGCTAGGCGGCCTTCTTTCCGGCAACCGCAATACCAATGGGTCGTTCAACAATCTTTCCAGCAACGGCAACTTCTGGTCTTCTGTGCAGTCAGGGTCTAATGCCTGGAGACGCAACCTGAATTCCGGCAACGACACTGTCAACCGTGACACTAACAGTAAGGCAAACGGGTTTTCTGTTCGCTGCCTCAAGGACTGGCAGAAAACACTGATTACACAGATAAAATCCATGATATCACCGATAAATATCTGTGTAATCAGTCCAAAACAACACTATGGAACAAAAAATTGAAACAACAAAGATAGCCTTATTTAAGGGCAAAAAAATCAGAAAAACTATTCACCAAAATGAGTGGTGGTTTTCGGTAGTTGATGTTATAGCGGCTCTCACTGATAGCGCGAACCCTAATGATTATTGGTATAAAATGAAAATTAGGATAAAAGACGAAGAAAAAATTGAGTTATCGACAATTTGTCGACAACTGAAATTGGAGTCCTCTGACGGCAAAAAATATGAAACCGATTGCGCAAACACAGAAGGAATTTTTCGCATAATTCAGTCAATCCCTTCCCCCAAAGCCGAACCATTTAGTTTCTTTCGTCATTGCGAGGAGTCCCGACAGCGGTCGGGGACGACGAAGCAATCTAATCATGGATAAAAAGGGGTATGTATATCTAATGAGTAGCAATTCAAATACGGTTATCTATACTGGTGTGACCAGTGGCTTACAAAAACGAATTTATCAACATAAAGAAAAATTAATTGAAGGATTTACCAAAAAATACAACATAACAAAATTAGTTTATTACGAAGAATTTGAAGACATAAAAAGCGCAATAGAGCGAGAAAAGCAGATTAAAGGCGGTTCAAGGCAAGACAAAGTTGATTTGATTAAAAGGATAAATCCAGAATTTAAGGATTTGTATTATGATTTGTGAGATTGTCCCGACGGCTTCGCCGTCGTGGATCCTCGATGGCAAAACCATCGGGACTTCGTCGCCTGCGGGCTTCTCGCAATGACGAAAAAGGTCTAAGCCATAAAAAAGCTGGAAAAACGACTGAGTAAGTCAATTGTGTCTAAAAAGAATTATTTGAAAGAAAAACAAAAAAGTGGATTATCAATCAGGGGTAAGAAATCCAGAAAAAATAATGGAAAATAAACAGCTTTTATACGATTTGTTCAGGGCATATTATGATGCAAGAGAAAACAAGCGTAATACAATTAATGCCTTAAAATTTGAGATTGATTATGAAAAAAAGCTTTTTGAGCTTTACCGCGAGCTTGTAAGCGGAGAATATAAAATTGGGCAAAGCGTATGTTTTATATCTTTTTATCCGCTTCGCAGAGAAATTTTTGCCGCAGATTTTAGGGATAGAATTGTTCATCATTTGATTTATAATTATATCAGCCCCATATTTGAACCTTTGTTTATAAACGATAGTTACAGTTGCAGGTCGGGAAAAGGAACCTCGTATGGAATAAAACGATTGGACCATTTTATCCGCTCCTGTTCTGAAAACTATAAAAAAGACTGCTATATTTTGAAGTTGGACATTAAAGGGTATTTTATGGCTATAGATAAATTTTTTTTATATTCAAAAATTGAATCGTCATTGCGAGCCCGCAGGCGAAGCAATCTAAATTTGAATTTTCTTCTGCCACTCATTCATAAAGTCATATTTCACGACCCTACAAAAAATTGCCGGATAAAAGGAAAAAGGGAGGATTGGATTGGATTGCCAAAGTCAAAAAGCTTATTTTTTGCCGGAGAAAACAAGGGCTTACCCATTGGCAATCTTACGTCGCAGTTATTCGGAAATGTTTATTTGAATGATTTTGACAATTTTATGAAACGAAGGCGCGGTTTAAGATATTACGGACGCTATGTGGACGATATTGTTATTGTCCACCAAAGCAAGGAATATCTGAAGTCAATTATTCCGGTTGTTAAAAAATATTTGGAAAAAGAGCTTTCTCTTGAATTGCATCCTAATAAAATATATCTTCAGCATTTTTCTAAAGGAGCGGCTTTTCTTGGGACGGTTATAAAGCCATACAGAATTTACATCAAAAACAGAATAAAAGGCAATTTTTATAAAAAAATCCTTTACTGGAATAAGTTTTTTTTAGAGAAAGAGGGCAAACTGGCGAAAGCAGATATCTCAAAATTTTTGGCAAGCGCAAATTCATATCTCGGCATTACGGCGCATTATAACAGCTTTAATCTGCGAAAAAATATTTTTGAAAAAGGTCTGGGGGGGGCTTAAAAGCAAGTTTTTAATTTCATCTGATTATAGCAAAATAATTTTAAGGAAATGAATTTTTATCAAATAAAAGCACGAAAATTGATATTCAGAATTATGTTTTTTGCGATAATTATTGCAGGAGTTTTTGGGTTTTCGGGCAATGTTTTTGCTGTTTATAATACGAGCGGACTTTTGCGGTCAACCAATTTGCTTTCAGGAACCAGTGGCGCAGCTTCCATAGACAGCTTTGGCTATACTGTTTCAGCTATTCCGGCCAATACGACTCTGCAGATTAATTTTACGGGCGACGGCGGCAACTGGTATGCCGCGGACGGAACCTTAGACGGCTGGACCTCGCTGACAGTTGGTTCAAATTCAATTGTTTTGTCCGGATTACCATGGCAAGGAGCGTATTTCGCTTATAAAATTTATATGACATCTGATGGTTCTGACACCCCTGTTTTAGATTCAATAACATTTAATTATACGGCCTATGACGCAAGCAGAGGAGTGGAAATTTCTTATCCTGCGAGCGGATCGTTGATTTCAACCAACTTGTTTGACGGCGTAGGCTCTGTTGCCAGCGTAGACAGTTTTGATTATATAGTTTCAGCTATGCCAGCTGGCACTGGCGTCGTAATTCAGTTTAGCCAAGATCAAACGAATTGGTATGGTTCGGACGGGATTTTAGATAACTCCGACACGTTGTCTGCTGGATCAAATAATATTGGTTTGTCTGGGCTTGAGTGGTCTGGGGCTAATTTTTACTACAAATTAACGTTCACTTCTGATGAATCCAACACCTCTGTTTTAACTTCAATAGCCGTGAATTATACAGATGATGCCACTGCCCCAACCACCACCCCAACAGCAACAGCAGGAGGAGCAAGCTACACTTTTGACACCTGGACCAATAAGACAAGCCTGTCTGTCCTATTGACCTGCGCTGACAACGCAGGCGGAGTGGGGTGCGCCACCACATATTACTGCCAAGACACCGCCAACACTTGCACCCCAACCACAACGTATTCCAGCGCGGTCGCTGTTTCCACCGAAGGCACATCCTATATCCGTTATTATTCCACAGACACAGTGCCAAACTCAGAAACAACAGCCAGCCAGATAATAAAGATAGACACCACAGCCCCGGTTACAGCATTCAGCTCAACCCGAAGCACAAACAACATCACAGCCACCCTGACCTGCGCAGACTCTGGTTCCTCGTGCTCTGTCACATATTACTGCACAGATTTAACTAATGAATGTACCCCCACCACTGCCTACACATCAGCAGTTAGTTTATCTATTTCCCAAAACACATACTTTAGATATTATTCAATTGACTTTGTATCAAACTC
>JAHJSO010000234.1 GCA_018830385.1 Elusimicrobiota bacterium
CCTGTTTTCAATTTTCATCAAACAATTCCAAAGCCCACTGATATACATCCTGCTGTTTGCATCCATCGTCTCTTTTCTCGTAGGAAAAACCACAAATTCATTTGTTATACTATTTGTATTAACAATAAATGCAGTGATGGGCTTCATCCAGGAAACGAGAGCGAAAAGGACGATGGAATCATTAAAGGAACTCTCCGCTCCGAAGACAAAGGTGGTCCGCCAGGGCGATATAAAAGAAATAGATTCAAAGGATGTGGTGCCCGGAGATATAATACTGCTTGAATCAGGGAGTAAGGTCACGGCTGACGGCCGGTTTATTGAATCAATCCGACTAAAAGTAAATGAGGCCTCCCTCACCGGGGAATCCTTGTCCGTGCATAAAATTACCGACCCAATAAAATTTGATGCCACCATTGCAGACAGGTTAAATATGGTCTTTTCCGGGACAATCGTAGTTGAGGGCAGGGGGAAAGTCGTTGTGACAGCAACCGGCATGGGTACGGAAATCGGCAAAATAAGCGAGATGATTCAGTCAACCCCCGAACCAAAAACTCCCTTCCAGAGAAAGATGGAGAGCTTTGGAAAACTCCTGATTGTGATAGTGTCCATTCAGGTTGTCGCTGCGTTTATTATCGGTTACTTCGTAAGAAATTTTGGGTTTTACGAGATTTTTCTGGTCGCTTTAAGTCAGATGGTCTCGTCAATTCCCGAGGGGCTTCCTGTGGCGGTCACGGTAGCCCTTGCCGTAGGTATGCAGAGGATGGCAAAAAGGAAGGCGTTCATAAGAAAACTGGCAGCAGTGGAGGGGCTCGGCAGCGCCACCTATATATGCTCCGACAAAACGGGGACTCTCACCAAAAATGAAATGACGTCCAGGCGGGTGGTTACCATGAGCCACCGCATAGAGGTTACCGGAACGGGTTATACGCCTGATGGTTCGTTTCTGATAAACGAGGAAAAAACCAATCCCCTTGACGACAAAGAAACCAATATGCTGTTAAACGTATCGGTACTGTGCAACGACGCCGGGTTCAAAAGCAAAACCGACATTTCCGGCGACCCGACGGAAATCGCATACCTCGTGCTGGCATCAAAAGCAGGGATGGACCTGGAAAAACTCAAAGACGCCTTCCCGCGGACTGACGAGATTCCGTTTGAGCCCCACTTACAGATGATGATGACAAAGCACAAAAAGTCGGACGGCGGTTTTCTGATATGCGTCAAGGGCGCACCTGAAAAAATCATAGACATCTGCGGCTATTTCCCGGGGGACGGCGGGGCAAAAGAATTGACGAATCCCGTGAAAATGGAATTGCTCAGAAAATCGGAACTCATGGCAAAGGACTCCCTCAGGGTCCTCGGTTTTTGCTATCTTGAGCACGGCGAGGACAAAAAACTTGAAATTGACTCCGTTAGAAATAAACTTATATTCGCGGGATTTATAGGGAATATGGACCCGCCCCGCGAGGGCGTGAAGGAAGCCATCCGGTTGTGTGAAAAAGCG
Organism: Elusimicrobiota bacterium; assembly: GCA_018830385.1. Taxonomy (GTDB): domain Bacteria; phylum Elusimicrobiota; class Endomicrobiia; order CG1-02-37-114; family JAHJSO01; genus JAHJSO01. The sequence goes on from JAHJSO010000234.1 coordinate 1,505, forward strand.
GGTATAAAAACCATAATGGTAACGGGTGACCACCTTGCAACTGCCGAATCCATAGCACGTGAAATAGGCATACTAAAAGAAGCGGAGGAAGGTATAACAGGCGACTTGCTCAATGTTATGTCCGACGACGAACTACAGGGGACGGTTAAGAATTTTTCTGTGTTTGCAAGGATTGAACCGAAAAACAAACAACAGATAATAATCGCACTTCAGAAACAGAATGAGGTTGTGGCTATGACAGGGGATGGCGTAAATGATGCACCTGCCCTCGTAGCCGCGGACATAGGCATTGCAATGGGTATAACAGGAACCGATGTGGCAAAGGAATCCAGCAGCATGGTCATTGCCGACGACAATTTTGCAACTATCGTCAATGCGGTTGAGGAAGGACGCGGGATAACGACAAACATAAGGAAAACGATACTGTATCTTCTGTGTTCGGGTAATACTGAAATTCTTGTCCTGCTGACCGCCCTTATTGCGGGATTGAATATCCCTCTCCTTGCCATCCAGATATTATGGATTAATCTGATAACGGACGGATGTCTCACAATAAACCTTGTCATGGAACCCAAAGAAAATGTAATGGACAGACCTCCCGATAAAAAGAATGAACCCATCGTTACAAAACATCTCCTCAGATTGCTTTTTTTCAGGGCGCCCATTATGGCTGCGGGGATAATTGGAATGTTTGTTTATGAAATTTTAAAAGGACAACCCCTTGGATACGCACGGACAGTCGCCTTCACCACGCTTGCATTTACACAGTGGATTAATGGAATCAACTGCCGGTCCGAACATATATCAATATTCAGAATGCCCTTCTTCAGCAATAGATATCTTATACTCGGTCTTATAGCAGCGGCCATGTTTCAACTTATGGTGCTATACGTTCCCTTTTTTCAGAATATATTTGAAACAATCCCACTGAAAATCAGTGATTGGCTCAGGATTATCGCTGTAGGAAGTACTGTATTCTGGGCGGAAGAGTTAAGAAAATTTATAGTCCACAGAAAAAAACTATAAGGAAAAACTGCAAGAAAAAACTGCAAACCTTTTGACAAATCATCAAAAATTTGTTATCATTTATCCTGAAAGGAACGACAATTCTTTATATGCAAAAGAATAAGAAAATTGACGCCCGCACATCAATTGATTCCTCCCTGTTGCAAACCATTTATTATGATTATCCCGGCAAGAAAATAGAAATTGAAATTAACACCGACGAGTTCACCTGTGTTTGTCCCTGGAGCGGCATGCCTGACTTCGCAACCATTACAATAAAATACATCCCCGGCAAAAAATGCATTGAACTGAAATCACTCAAATACTACCTGTATTCATATAGAAATGTGGGCATCGTCCATGAGAGCGTTATCAACCGGATATTAAAAGACCTTGTAAAGTTGTGTGCTCCAAAAAAAATGTCCGTTGAGGCGGAGTTTAGGACTCGTGGAGGGCTCAAAACCAAAGTCAGCGCCAGTTACCCCTGATTTCGGCGTCCGCCGAATGACTTTTTATGTTTAAGAATATCAAAAAAATACACATGGTGGGGATAGGCGGTTCCGGAATGTCGGGAATCGCAGAGGTGCTCATTAACCTCGGTTATAAAGTAAGCGGCTCGGACATAGCACCTACCGAGGTTACAAAACACCTTGAAAAAATCGGCGCAAGAATTGTTTACAGGCACAGAGCGGAAAATGTTGCCGGTACGGATGTTGTTGTGGTGTCTTCTGCAATTGATAAAACAAACCCCGAGGTGCTGGCTGCGCGCAGAAAAGGCATTCCCGTA
>JAHJSO010000235.1 GCA_018830385.1 Elusimicrobiota bacterium
CGCGAACAAGGATGAAAAATACATAGTCCCTTTCATTGCCTTGTACCGCAGGTAACCGCCGAAATTTTCATCCCCCCCGTCGCCGTTCAGGGCGACCTTTACGTGTTTGCGCGTTATTTCGGATACGTAGTAAGAGGGCAGTGCCGATGTGTCTGCAAACGGCTGGTCGTAATGCCAGATGATTTTCGGAAGTATTTCTACGAACTGCGGTTTCACGATAAGTTCATGGTGCTCCGTCTTAAACCTGTCCGCCACGAGACGGGCATAGGGCAGTTCCGAGAACGCCTCGTCTTCAAAGCCGATTGAAAATGTTTTTATCGGCGCGCTGGACAGATGACTCATAAGCCCTACCACAATACTTGAGTCGTGTCCCCCTGAAAGAAACGCACCCAGGGGCACATCGGATATCATTCGCAGTTTAGTCGCCTCAGTCAGGATTTGCCTGGTGTAGTTACATGCTTCGGGGAATGTCATGCTGGTTTTCTTTGTAAAATCCAGATGCCAGTATTTCTCAATTTTTTTAATACCTGAGCCGCTGCATACCAGATAAGATGCGGGCGGAAGACGGTGTATGTTTTTGAAGATTGTCATTGGTGATGGTATGTATTGATATGTAAGATATAAATCAATTGCAGACAGGTTAATCTCCGGGGTGGCGCCTTCCATCCCCGCCCCTGCAAGGATGGCTTTTATCTCTGAAGCGAAAATAAACGAGCCGTTTTTTTGTGTCCAGTATAACGGTTTTTTCCCGAGGCGGTCCCTGGCAATAAAAAGCAGGTCATTTTTTTTATCCCACAGGGCAAAAGCAAACATCCCCCTCATGTGCAGGACGCAGTTGTGACCGTACTCTTCGTATAAATGAACAATTGTTTCTGTATCTGATTTTGTATGGAATTTGTGATTTTTTTTCTCAAGTTCCTCTCTCAGTTCCTGAAAATTGTATATTTCCCCGTTTAAAATTACAGAGATACTTTTATCTTCATTGAATATCGGCTGATTCCCCGTCTGCAAGTCAATTATGGAAAGACGTCTCATCCCGAAGCCAAAGTTTTTTTCTGTGTAAATTCCCTTGTCATCAGGACCCCTGTGCTTTATTATATTGCACATTTTCTCAATAGTGCCTGATTCAACAGGTTTCTTATTCCCGAAATTATATATACCGCATATCCCGCACATCTATGTGTTTGTCCCCCCTGATTTTTCTATGGCAGACACATACAGCCGCTCAAATTTTTCAGCGGACAGCTGCCATGTGTAGTTTTTCAACACCATATCCCGTCCCGCGGCAGAAATCCTTCCGGCTAACGCTCTGTCTTTTAGCAATTGAATAATTTTATTTGCAAAACTTTGTGGCTCGGACGAGCCATCAGCAGCGATTAAAATATTTTCACCATCTTTTGTTTCGTTTATCCCGTCGCATGCAATTTGGGTTGCAACAACAGGCCTGGCGAGGGCCATCGCCTCCAGTATTTTATATTTAATCCCTGTGCCTGTTCTCATCGGACATATATTTACAGACGCCCTGCTCATCCACTCCCTGATGTCCCCTACCTCACCTGTTACGATGCAGTTTTTGTCAGCCGAGAGTGAGGTTATTTCTTTTGATGGATTTTTGCCGACGATATAAAATTTTAATTCAGGAAATTCCTTTAACACCAGAGGATATATTTCTCTATAGAAATAAAGTACCGCATCCACATTGGGGAAGAAGTTCATAACCCCGCGAAAAATCACAGATGGGTAGTCCTCATCGTATGATATCGGTTTAAAATATTCAGGGTCAATCCCGACAGGAATAACCTCAATATCGGAATTCTTACCCAGCCAGTCCCGGTCAACCGCCGACACAACGGCCGTTTTCCGGGTTTTTGAAGAAACATAATTTTCCCACCGTTTCATCTTTTTGTATTGAGAAATCAGGTAAAATTTTTTCAGCAAATTTTTTTCTTTCCCGGCATTTCTTAAAAAATGCAGGGACATAGCGTCGTGCGGGTAATATACTACCGACAGTCCTTTTAATGCCCTGACATATATTGAAGTATTGACGAAATGCAGGTGGGCGATATCAAATTTTGTTCCGGAGATAACCTCCGAAATCTTTTCTGTCAGTTCCCTTGAATAAAACTGAAGGACAGAAAACGGTTCTTTTTCAAAGATAAGATTTTTGAGTCGCCGAATCGCTAATTTCGGAATAGTATGAATAACTGTAATAATCCTGCTGCAGTATTTTTTCAGTTCGGGGACATATTTTTCTTCTTCAGACGATTCAATTAAAGATGCCAGGACAATAGTGTGTTTTTTAGAGAGTTCTCTTATTAGATTGTAGGCGGACATCTTTATGCCTTCATTAACCGGGAAAGGAAAAGTGTGGGTTATAAAAAGTATGTCCATCGGGTAATTATGTGTCATTGCGAGGGGCGAAGCCCCGAAGCAATCTCATTTTATGATAATGTCATTGCGAGGCGCAGCTGAAGCAATCCCAATAACAGCACTGCTCATCAGCCGGTTTCGGTCGCAGTGTGATTTTTCTGTTTCCACCGAGATGCCCAGTTCTTCATACAATCGCTCATACTGTTTCCTGACGATAGAATAATCAAAATTTGATGCAATCTGTTTTGCCTTTTCAGAATTTGTTTTGCGGAGTTGCGGGTCTGACAGATATTTTCTTATGTTTTCTGCGAGTGCTTCCGAGTTGTGATTTGGGTGGAACAATGCACACCCCCTGAACGGCTCAAATGTGCCATAATCAGGAACACACAGAGGCACACCCGCAGAGGCGGACTCATATACAGCGCTCCCCATTGCTTCGCCATCCTCGTCGGATGAGTTAATATAGATTGTTGATGCATCAAAAGCAGAAGCGAGCCCGGCGGCGTCAAGGTGCCCGGTAAAAATTATATTCCTGCCGGAAACCAGGGAGTCCAGCACCGCCTGTCCGATTTTAAATCCCCCGTACACCCCTTTTGCCGTAAGTTTGTCTTTATAGCCGGCGATTATCAGTTTTATTTTTGCAATCTGACAGGCACCGATAATGATCTCGGGGTTTTTATGATAACTCGTTCCGATGGTAAAGGCAAATGGTTCACCGGGGCTGATTCCAAACTTTTTTCTGAA
>JAHJSO010000236.1 GCA_018830385.1 Elusimicrobiota bacterium
GTCTTTACTTTCAACTAAAATTTTGGTATCATAAGAGGGGATTGCTTCGGGGCTTCGCCCCTCGCAATGACAGTATCATAAGGGGAGATTGCTTCGGGGCTTCGCCCCTCGCAATGACAGTATAATAAAAGGGGATTGCTTCGGGGCTTCGCCCCTCGCAATGACAGATGAGGAATGGGATGAACCTTAAAAAAATTTTAATTAAAAATTACCCTGAAAGGTTGTATTCCCTTGTGACGTTTGCAGGGGAGACCGCTTCGGCGTTCGGTTTCAATGCCTATCTTGTGGGCGGTTGCGTCCGGGACATTTTAATGAATCAGGGCTCAAAGGACATTGATATTGCGTTGGTTCCGACGGAATTCCATGCAGGAGCGAACATAAAAGGTGAAACGCCCCGTAAAGGCGAAACGCCCCGTAAAGGCGAAACGTCCCGTAAAGGTGAAACGTCCCGCGAGGGCCGTGCGGGGATAATTCGCCGTCTCAACGGCATGGCAGCCGTCATAAAAAGGAAATACAAAGGGTCGCAGTTAAAGGCGCACCCTGAATTCGGAACATTGTCCCTGTTTTTACCGGGCGGGCGACTTTCACGCAGTAATCCGCTTTCACACAGTGTAGCAAGGGTTGATTTCGCCATAGCGAGAAGGGAAAGATACCCGTCCGCCGGTTCCCTGCCCGCGGTGGACTTTCCCGCAGACATAAAAGCCGACTTATTACGCAGGGACTTTACAATCAATTCCATAGCCGTTTGTTTATCGGGAGGTCCATCCGGGGAAGTTCTTGATTTCTACGGCGGGATAAAAGACATAAGGGACAAAAAAATAAACGTTCTGCACCCACGGAGTTTCATTGACGACCCCACCCGTATTTTAAGGGCGCTCAGGTTTGCGGGCCGGCTCGGGTTTGGCGTCGGAGGAAACACCGGCCGTCTCCTGGCCGACGCAGTACGCAAAAATTATCCCGGGAAGGTATCGCAGGAAAGAATAACGAACGAATTTTTGCTGGCGATTGGGGAGCCGGACGCCCCGCATATCTTGAAATTATTTTCAAAATATGATATAAATAATGCGATATGGCGGGAACTTCTCGCGGGACTGCCGGGCCTGCGCAAAGGGAAGGGAAGTGTCCTTTCCGGGATGAGCCGGCTGTGTACGGTTGACGCCCGCCTGTGCCTTTTGTTGCGTGTGGCCCTGCCGGGCAGGGGATCGCAGGGCATAAAGAACTTTCTCAGGAAAATAAAAGTCAGACGGGAAACAGTCCGTCGGATAACGGGCGTCTTTGAATATATGTCCGGTGCAAGGCAGGATGTGTTGCCGCTCTGGGCGAGTGAGTTTTTCAGGATAGCGGGTTTTAAGAAACCGTCTGTCTTAATCACGGGGCATGACCTCCTGAAAGAGGGCTTTACCCCGGGGCCTTTGTTCAAAAAAATCCTGTCCGACGTCCGGGCGAACGCTTCCCTGAAAACCAAAAGGGGCGCGCTGGAATACATAAACAAAAAATACCGATGATAGCCATTGTTTACAGGGTACTTATTCTCTATCCGCTGCTCATCTTTTCCGTTACCATGCACGAATATTTCCACGGGCTTGTTGCAGAAAAATTCGGCGACGATACGGCAAGGTATTCGGGCCGCCTTACACTCAACCCTCTTGCGCACATTGATTTTTTCGGCACCTTCCTCCTGCCTATGCTCGCCATAATAACAGGTGCGCCGGTGTTCGGTTGGGCAAAACCCGTGCCGGTTGATCCATACCGGCTGAATAACCCCCGGAAAGACATGATATTCATCGGACTGGCAGGGCCGGCGATAAATCTACTGATAGCCGTTGCGTCTGCGGCAATCGTACGGATTATTATAAATATTGAGACATTTTACTTTGTTATCCCGTTTTTTCAGTATATGATTATATTGAACGTAATACTGGGGGTGTTTAACATGGTGCCCATCCCTCCGCTGGACGGCAGCAGGGTATTGTCGGGACTGCTCCCCCCGCACCTGGCGTTCCAGTACGAGAAGATTACGCCTTATGGTTTTTTCATTGTACTCTTTTTACTTATGAGCGGCATTCTCGGCACAGTCATGGGACCTGTGCTGAATTTTATCGTTTCTATGTTGCTGGATATAAGCAAACTGAGGTCAATACTGTGAAGGACAATGTGAAGGGTAGAATACTTTCCGGGATGAGGCCTACGGGGCGGCTCCACATAGGGCACTACAAGGGAGTCCTGTCAAACTGGGTGGCGCTTCAGGACAGGTACGAATGTTTCTACATGGTCGCCGACCTGCACGCTCTTACATCTGAATACGCCGACACTTCAGCCATGCAGGAAAACATTGAGGAGATGGTTATTGACTGGCTTGCCTGCGGGCTTGACCCTGAAAAATCCGTTATTTTCCGCCAGTCGCAGATAAAACAACACTCGGAGTTACACCTCCTTCTGTCAATGATTGTCCCGTTGGGATGGCTTACCCGGTGCCCTACCTACAAGGAACAACTGAAGGAAATAAAAGACAGGGACATACATACTTACGGTTTTCTCGGATACCCCGTGTTGCAGGCCGCGGATATTTTGATTTACAAGGCGGACACTGTCCCCGTCGGGGAGGACCAGTTGCCTCACCTTGAACTTTCAAGGGAAATAGCCCGCAGGTTTAACAATTTTTACGGGAA
>JAHJSO010000237.1 GCA_018830385.1 Elusimicrobiota bacterium
CCGCGGAGTCATTGACGGACATCGGTAGAAAAATAGGGTCGCTTATTGACCACACGTTGCTCAAGGCGAATGCCACGCAGGAAGAAATAGGGAAACTCTGCGAGGAGGCAAGAAAATTTAAGTTCGCCTCCGTCTGCATTAATCCTGCGTATGTCTCAATGTGCGCCCAGTTGCTTAAAGGCAGCGGCGTCAGGGTCTGCACGGTGGTAGGTTTCCCGCTGGGAGCCACGACACCCACCGCGAAAGCGATTGAGTCAAGGGACGCCGTCGCAAACGGGGCGGATGAAATAGATATGGTTATAAACATCGGCGCGCTTAAATCAGGGAATCATCAACTTGTTTTAGAGGATATAAAGGCAATCAGGGAGGCGACAAAAGGAAAGTTGCTGAAGGTCATCCTTGAGACCGCCTATCTCACGAAAGAAGAAAAAATAAAGGGGTGTCTCCTGTCAAAAGAGGCGGGGGCTGACTTTGTAAAAACGTCAACCGGGTTTGGACCGAGCGGTGCGACCGTTGAAGATGTGCGGCTTATGAGAGAGGTCGTTGGTCCTTCAATCGGAGTTAAGGCGGCGGGTGGTATTCGCAGTACGGAGGACGCGAGGAAAATGGTGGAGGCGGGCGCTACAAGAATTGGTGCATCCGCTTCAGTATCAATTGTTACTGGAAAAAAAGCAGAAACAAAATATTAAAATTTAAAAGATCTAAATAGATTCAGCAAAGTATATCAGGCATTAATGCCTGGGGAAAAATGGATATTGAGACAATTAGAGATTGTGCGATAAATCTGAAATTTTCATCACATGCACGAGATGAAATGCTTTATGAAGAACACGGTGTTATTCGTGAACAGGAAATAAAAGAAGCGATACAATCAGGAGAAATAATTGAGCAATATTCTTTGGATAGACCTTGTCCAAGTTTTCTTATTTACGGTCAAACATTGAAAAAACGGCCACTACATATAGTTTGTGCACCCGTTGAACAAGAGAGGACATTGATAATAATTACAATATATCAACCCGACCCATCACTATGGATTGATTATAGAAAAAGGAGGACAAAGGTATGAAGTGCGCACTTTGTGGGGGTAATTTGTCTAATCAACAGGTAATTGAAGAAGTAATTGAAGGGACAAAACATGTGATTGTAAAAGTGAATGCGGGAGTATGTGAAAATTGCCATGAGAGGTATTATCCTTCTGGCGTAATTGATAAATTGATTGATATTAAAGAAAGATTGAAAAGAAATAGAATAAAATTACATCCAATCGGCAAAGTATATGAGACAGTGTAAATATTATATCCTCAACAATAGAGAGAAAGAAGTGATTAAAAAATTTGTTTGTGGTGTTTTATCAAGTTTTATTGTTATAGTTATTATATTGCAGGGTTGTGCCCCGGCTCTCAGAATGGATTTGTTGAAGAGTTACCCACCGATAAATTATGATATTCCTATTCGTGTGTATTCTATTTACCAACCAGTACCACAAGACAATGAAGAATTGGGAATTGTAAAAATTGATGATACAGGTTTTTCTGTAAACTGTACATATAAACAGGTTGTAGAAATAGCAAAAGAGAAGGCAAGGGCTGTGGGAGGAAATGCTATTCATATAATACAAATTAAAGAGCCAGACGGATGGAGTAGCACCTGTTATAGAATTACCGCTCGAATTTTAAGAGTTAGAACCATGGAACCTGTAATGAGGGATGTAGATGAAAAGCAAGTGGTTTTACCAAAAGACTCCCCCAAAAACCCAGTAGAAACAGTAAATTTTGTTGATATTGAAACCGGTAAAATAGTTAAATCATATGACCAGAAAGCAAAAGATGTGGATGAACTTCGGCTTGCATGTAAAAAACTTGCCGAACAACTTTCCCGGTGAAAAAAGTCGGAAGGGAAATATTAATTTATACTAAAAATAATTGTCGTGTGCGAGTGCCGTGGATTGGATAATGAGCACATGACTTGCGAAGGGCGAAGCCCAGGGGGTAAAATTTTATGGCAGAGAGAGAAGATGAAATTCTGAAAGAAGCGCTCGGTATGATTGAGACGAGGGGACTGGTCGGCATGCTTGAGGCGACCGATGCAATGGTGAAGGCGGCCAAGGTCCGCCTGGTGGGTTATGAAAAGATAGGTTCAGGGCTGGTCACCACGTTGGTGCGGGGCGAGGTAGGTGCCGTTCGCGCAGCCGTTGAAGCGGGTTCGTCCGCAGCCCAGAAGGTGGGCGAACTTGTATCCGTGCACGTTATCCCGCGGCCGCATGACTTTATGGAAAAAGTCCTCACAAAGATAGAAAAGGATTTTGACTGACGCGC
>JAHJSO010000238.1 GCA_018830385.1 Elusimicrobiota bacterium
GGGATTTTTCTACCGGCTGGACGGGCGGTTTGGATTTGAGCGATGAAGTTGTTGAGGCAATCGCTTCGTGCGACGATTCGCTTATTGAAAAATACATAAACGGCGAAAAGATTCCCGATGCGGAACTTATTAACGGGTTCAAATCGGGTTTTGCCCGGCGTAAGATAATGCCGGTTATATTCGGCTCTGCCCTTAATTCCGCAGGTACAAAACCGTTAATGGATTTTATAACCGATTTTTTGCCGCCGCCTCAATTGGAAGGCGGGGAACAGGAACCGTTCATGGGGCTTGTATTCAAGACGATAAGCGAACCCGGAATGGGCCAGATGAATTATATCAGGACGTATTCAGGCAGGTTGAGCACGGGGCAGGACATTTATAATTTCACCCGCGCTACTTCGGAAAGGTCGGGGCACCTGTGTTCCCTGCAGGGGAAGAAAAGGATAGACATGCAGACGCTTACGGCGGGGGACATAGGGGTTATGGTAAAACTGAAATCAACCCGTACGAACGATATCCTGGCTGAACAGAAAGTCGCCCGTGAAAAGATTGAAAAACTCAGGAGGATACCGTTCCCCTCGCCGATGCTTAACATGGCGGTATATGCTAAAACAAAGGGGGAAGAGGAAAAGATAGGTAATGCGTTGCAGTCGGTTATAATGGAAGACCCGACCATGAGGTTCCAATTTGATGCTGAAACGAAAGAGGTGATTGTTTCAGGGATGGGGATGCTTCACCTTGAGGTTATGATGGAACGGGCGAGGTTAAGGTTCAAAGTTGCCCTGGAATTGAGATCACCGAGGATATCGTACAAGGAGACAATCAAAGGGATGGCCGATGTACAGGGAAAATTCAAGAGACAGTCGGGAGGCAGGGGGCAGTACGGCGACTGCTGGTTGAAGATTGAACCTGTGGAGAGGGGCAGGGGTTTTGAGTTTGTTGACAAAATTTTCGGCGGTTCAATACCGAAGAACTACATACCGGCGGTTGAGAAAGGCGTGATTGAAGCGATGGCCGGGGGCGTTATAGCCGGTTACCCCGCGGTTGACATAAGGGTGACCGTTTATGACGGTTCATACCACGATGTTGATTCTTCCGATATGGCTTTTAAAATAGCGGGGGCGATGGCTTTTCGCAAAGGGGTCAGCGAGGCAAAACCGGTAATTCTGGAGCCGATATATAACGTTGAGGTCACCATCCCCGACGAATACATGGGGAGCATAATGGGTGATTTGAACAGCCGTCGCGGAAGGGTGTTGGGAATGGACAGGGTGGGCAAGAAACACATAGTAAAGGCGCATGTCCCGTTAGGAGAGATATTCAGATATGCCACTGATTTAAGATCTCTCACCAAGGGGAGCGGAAAATTTAAAACAAATTTCGCCCACTATGAAGAGTTACCGTCCCATCTTACCCTCCCGCTGGTAGAGGCATTCCAGAAGTCAAAGAAAGGGGAGGAAAAAGAATGAAACCAATGGTTGTCTTTGCGAGGAACGTTAGCGACGAAGCAATCTCATTTTTACCGACGAGATTGCCACGCTCCCTTCGGTCGCTCGCAACGACATTTTGATTGCCACCCACCACGCCCCTGCGGGGCTCGTGGTCGCAATGACAATCCAATGGGTATTCAAATGTCAAGAGATTTACGGGACACTACATTAGAATACACTAATAAATTAACGTACGAAAGGGAGTGAGATGATAAAATGATAACAAAAGAACAAAAAAAGGAATTGATTGAAAAATTCAGGACCCACCCGGGGGACTCCGGCTCAGAGATAGTTCAGGCAGCCATATTGACGGCCAGAATAAACTATCTTGCCGGCCATTTTAAGAGTCACCCGAAGGATTTTACTTCAAAGAGGGGCTTCCTGAAACTCGTGGGTCAGAGGAGGCGGCTTATTAACTACCTGAAGAACAATAACAGGGAGTTATACATTAAAGTTGTGGAGGGACTTGGACTTAAATGATAAAAAAGGAAATACTGGCAGGTAACAAAAAGATTGAGTTTGAAACAGGTAAAATAGCGAGGCAGGCCAACGGTTCGGTGTTTGTCCGGATGGGGGATACCTGCGTGCTGGCTACTGTCGTTATGTCGCCGGAGCCGCTATCGGCGGGCGATAGGAGAGACATGCTGCCGCTGACCATTGACTACAGGGAACGGACTTATGCGGCGGGGAGGATACCCGGAGGGTTTTTCAAGAGGGAGGGGAGGCCGCGCGAAAAAGAAACCCTTACCTCGCGGCTTATAGACAGGACGGTCAGGCCGTTGTTCCCCGAAGGGTTCCAGCACAAGATACAGATAAATGTCGTAGTCCTTTCAAGCGACGGTGAAAACGACGCCGACGTCCTTTCACTGTTAGGCGTGTCTTTCGCTTTGATGATTTCAGACATCCCTTTCAACGGCCCGGTCGCCTGTGCAAGGGTGGGCAGGATAGACGGTAGTTTTGTGCTTAATCCGACATATACCGAAAGAACCAAAAGCGACCTTGACCTGTTTGTGGCAGGAGCGGGCGACAAGACAGTTATGATGGAAATGGCGGGTAATGAATTACAGGAACAGGATGTATCTGCCGCTATTGAATTCGCCGGACAGCCGGTTGCGGATTTGTGTAAAATGCAGGACGCGTTGCAGAAGGAAGCGGGCATTAAAAAAATCCCGGTTGAAAAAGAGGAAGCGGACGGGGAGATTATCAGCACAATCTCGGGCATCGTAAAAGAGCATACGGATGAATTTATGGATACAGGGGCGAAATCAGAAAAACAAGGTGCATTCAACAAGGCGCTGGATTCCGCTCTTGTGGCGCTCCTACCGAAATTCCCCGAAAAGGGATTTGAAATCAAGGCGACATTTGACAGAATAGTCCGTGAAGAAATCAGAAAAATTATTTTTGAAAAAAGAAAAAGGCCCGACGGGAGGTCCCCGGCAGACATCAGGGATATAACCTCAGAAGCCGGCGCTCTTCCGAGAGTGCACGGTTCGGCGCTGTTTACCAGGGGCCAGACGCAGTCGCTTGTGGCTGTTACGTTGGGTACGCCCGCGGACAAGCAGCGGATGGAGCAACTTGAAGGCGAATACAGGGAAAGGTTTCTTTTCCATTATAACTTCCCGGGTTTTGCAACAGGGGACGTAAA
>JAHJSO010000046.1 GCA_018830385.1 Elusimicrobiota bacterium
CACCCTTTCCTTCAAGAAACCTTGAAATTTCTGCAAAAAAGGTGTTTACATCATAAGAATTATCTCAACAGTATAAATAAAATGGATATTAATTATAAGAATATTGAAGAATGGATAGAAAGTTCTTGGAAAAAGACATGCATTGTTGTTTGAGTTGCCCTGGGAGATTTCAAAATTGTCGCAAGCATATACATTCCTTTTTCGGTAAACGCCTTTGGTAAATGTGGGGAAAATTTAAGATTCGCAAGGTAATCAAAATTTTTGATTACCTCTTTTTTCTCTTCTTTTGTAAGTTCAAAAACATAACCCCATGGGAATTTATCTGGATTATTGGATAACGCTTGATTTATTTCCCTTGTTTCTACACCGTAGAGTTCTGCAACATCACTATCAAGAATGACTTTCTCCCCTCTAATCTCAATAATCTTATTTGCCACATCCTCAAATTTAACAAGAGAAAAACTATTCTGCTTTTTGCTCATTTCCCCAATCCCCTAATCTCATAGCTCCAAATCTCCCAATCTCGTATCATCCGTCATTTTTCGCATCACATAATCTTTTTACGCTATACCACCCTACTATATATTATAGCATAAAGTTGTGCATTTTATGTGAAGATTCTGCGAAATTTCCCATATGGTGTCAGCCTTTGCTTTTTTACTTTTAGTGATTCAACTCTGGAAGAACTTTTGCGTCTTAATTCTTTGAATTCATTCCGTGGTTTGCGTGGTACATCTATATCTTACAAAACAAATGTAAATAAGTGACTATCACCCGGCGTATTAGCATTCAGGTTCCGGCCGGGGCGTATATCTATTTTATTCCCCTGAACGCCTCATATGTTGCTTCTATTGTCTTTTTAATATCCCCCACCGTATGAGCGGACGAAACAAAACAACTTTCAAACTGTGAGGGAGGAAAATATACACCTTTTTTCAGCATCCCATGAAAAAACCCGGCATATCGTTTCCTGTTGGAATATAAAGCCGTTAAATAGTCGGACACTCCCCTGTCTGTAAAGAAGACGGTAAACATTGAACCTATTTGGTTTATGAGGGCGTCCACTTTTAACCTTTTTATATTGTCTTTAATTCCTTCACAAAGCAACCCGGTATTTTCTTCAAGTGAATTATACATATTTTTATTCCTGCGGAGGATATTTAGGGTTTCAAGCCCTGCAGACACGCTGACCGGATTGCCCGATAAAGTGCCGGCCTGATATACCGGTCCCGACGGAGCGAGAAATTTCATAATTTTCTTCTTCCCGCCGAACGCTCCCATCGGCAGCCCTCCGCCTATAATTTTCCCCAGACAGGTTAAATCGGGCTGGACACCGTATAGTTTCTGGACGCCGCCGTATGAAACCCTGAACCCGGTGATTACTTCGTCAAATATAAGAAGTACGCCGTAATAATCGCACATTTCACGCAAACCGCCGAGGAATCCCGGTTCAGGCAACACCACTCCCATATTTGCCGGGACAGGTTCAACGATAATACAGGCAATATCCTTATGGACTTTTTTTATTGTTTTTTCTACCGCCTCTAAATTATTATAGGGTAATACGAGTGTATGCCTTGCAATATCCTTTATTACCCCTGCGCTGTCGGAAACACCGAATGTCATTCCGCCTGAGCCGGCCCGAACCAGTAAATAATCCGCATGTCCGTGATAACATCCTGCAAATTTAACAATCCTTTTTCTCCCCGTCCATCCCCGCGCCAACCGTATTGCGCTCATGCAGGCCTCTGTGCCTGAGTTCACCAGGCGTATCATTTCAATTGAAGGGAATGCCTTGCAGATCATTTCAGAAAATTTTATTTCCAATTCGATCGGCGCTCCGAAACTTGTTCCTTTTTCAAGAACCTTTTTAACTTCTTTGATTACTTCCGGTTGAGCATGCCCTAATATAATCGCTCCCCACGACATACAGTAGTCAGTGTAGCCCCTTCCCGTCACATCATAAATTTTTGAGCCCTTGCCTTCTTTGATAAATAAAGGGACCCCGCCGACCGCCTTAAATGCCCTCACCGGAGAATTTACTCCGCCCGGAATAAAGCGTTTTGCGCGGCGGAATAATTCTTCGTTTGTCGTTGAACGTTTAAGATTTAACGGTCTGCCCATTTTGCTACTTCCCTCGCCCAGTAAGTTATTATCACATCCGCCCCCGCTCTTTTTATTGAAGTTAATATTTCAATCGCTGTGTTCCTTTCATCCAGCCACCCTTTTTCTGCCGCTGCCTTTACCATTGAATACTCCCCGCTGACATTGTATGCCGCAAGCGGTATGTTAAACTTTTCTTTTACCGCATGGATTACGTCCAAATATGATAATGCGGGTTTAACCATAACAATGTCGGCCCCTTCTTTTATATCCTGTTCAACTTCCCTTATTGCTTCTCTTAAATTACGGCAATCCATTTGATACCCTTTTCTGTCACCGGACTGCGGGGTTGAGCAGGATGCCTCCCTGAATGGCCCATAAAAACACGAGGCATATTTTGCCGAATATGACATAATGGCAACATCTTTGAATCCATTCTTGTCAAGGGCATTCCTTATTTCACTTACCTGGCCGTCCATCATTGCTGACGGCGCTATAATATCCGCGCCTGATTCCGCATGAGACAGGGCAATTCTTGCCAATACCCTTAAAGTCCTGTCATTGTCAACGGATATACCCTTTTTATTCCCATTCCGCATCCGGGTTTGAAAAGGAAGTACCCCGCAGTGCCCGTGCGACGTCCAACTACACAGGCAGACATCCGTTACAACAATCATATCCGGAATCTCTCTTTTAATTGCCCTGATCGCTTTCTGGACAATACCGCTTTTGTCGTACGCCCGGCTTCCGGTTTCATCCTTTTTGGCGGGGACGCCGAAAAGCAAAACAGCAGGAATACCG
>JAHJSO010000239.1 GCA_018830385.1 Elusimicrobiota bacterium
AATTTACTCATCCCCAGACCGGTTGCGACCCCGATGATTTTTAAGATTTCCTCGTAGGTAAGAATTTCGTTCCTGTCAAGGAGTTTTATCCCTGCGGCAGGCATGCAATAGACACATCTGAGGTTGCACCTGTCCGTCAGCGAAATACGGAGGTAGGTTATTATTCTGCCGAATTTATCAACTAATTTTTTGGTCATTGTTTTCTAAAATTTTCAGGAGTTCGTCCTTTTTTTGTGTGAATTCATCCCGATATTTACGGGGAACACTTTCAGACGGCGGGAACCTGAGTTTCAGAAAGTTAACAAGAGCACCATTTTTCTTAATACGAAAATCCAGATGGGGACCTGTGGAGAGACCCGTGGATCCGACCCGGCCTACGAACTCCCCCTGTTTTACTCTTTTACCTGTCTTAATACCGGGTGCAAAACTGCTAAGGTGCGCGTAACTTGATGTGTATGTGGCGTTGTGTTTTATTACCACAAGTTTTCCGTTTTGCCCTTTCCAGCCGCGGAAGGTTACCACTCCATCGCCAATGCTCACAATAGGTGTCCCGTGTGGCGCGGCGTAGTCAATACCCTTGTGTGGACGGTAATATCTCAGAATCGGATGAAATCTTTTGTGTGAAAAATAAGAAGAAATCCTGCGGAAATTCAGTGGTGCTTTTAAAAATATCTTACGGAGTGAACCCCCGTCAGGAGCATAATGTCCGCTTATTTTACCATCTGAACTTTCAAAGAAAACGCCTGTTACTTCCCCTGTGCTTTTTCCGTTGTATCTAGCAGCAAGGATTTCGCCGTTTTTTATGAAGTCATTTTCATACTTATACTGCTCATATACAACCTTGAATGTGTCGCCGACCCGCGGGTCATTATAAAAGTCAATCTGCCACTGGAACATATCTGCAAGGGTCATTATAATTTCTAATGAGACACCCTTTTCAATCATTGCATCGTACAGGGTGGTGTTGATGGTGCCCTCTACTGTCGCTGTCGTTTTTGTGGATGGAACAAACTGTTCTTCGCAATAGAAAATGCCTGTCGTTGATTTTCGGACACAGAAATATTTTACTGACGAATGCCAGTAGTTGAACTGAAAGATTGTTCCAAAGGTTGAGTGGTGTATTTCATAGAGTTGGCCTGGATTTAGGCGTCTGACACTGTGTTTTTGATTGAGTGAATTTATTACAGCGGAGATGTCTGAATTTGTAAAATTCATTCCGGAAAGTATGCTGTAAAGCACATCTCCCGACTGGAAGGTTCCCGAAGATATAACAACCATCGGTTTTCGGACGGTTAGGAATATTGATTTGTTTGCGAGAAATATCGCAATGACTAACAGGATGGTTGTCCCAGCCGCTACATAGATATTTCTGAATTTTAAACCCATGTTTCCCCCGTTCTATGACTGTTTAAATATTTTTTCAGGAATTGTCCGGTATGAGAACCGCCCTGCCCCGCTATTTTTTCAGGAGGGCCCTCGGTAACTATAAATCCGCCCTTCTCACCGCCCTCAGGCCCAAGGTCAATCACCCAGTCGGCTGTCTTTACAACCTCCAGGTTATGCTCTATCACAATGACCGTATTTCCTGCGTCAACCAGCTGGTGCAGAACGCCGAGGAGTTTTTCAACGTCTGCGAAGTGCAGGCCCGTTGTCGGCTCATCAAGGACGTAGAGCGTTTTGCCCGTGGCCCTCCTGCAGAGTTCCCCGGCGAGTTTTACCCGCTGCGCTTCCCCTCCCGACAGGGTTGTGGCCGGCTGCCCTATGTGGACATACCCGAGCCCGACGTCGGAGAGTGTCTTTAATATCTTTGCTACATGGGGTATGTCCTTAAAAAACACAAGGGCTTCTTCAACGGGCATTTCAAGGACGTCGGCGATATTTTTTCCCTTAAACCTGACCTGCAGTGTCTCTTCGTTGAACCTCCTGCTTTTACACACCTCGCATCGGACGTACACATCGGGCAAAAACTGCATTTCAATTTTCAGCGTGCCGTCGCCCCGGCAGTTCTCGCACCTGCCGCCGCGGACGTTAAAACTGAACCTGCCGGGTTTATAGCCCCTCCTGAGGGATTCAGGCATCTGGCTGAAAAGGTCTCTTATCGGAGAAAACACGCCTGTGTATGTCGCCGGGTTTGAACGCGGCGTTCTGCCGATGGGCGACTGGTCAACTATTATCACCTTGTCTATGTTTTCCGTCCCCCGTAACGCCGAAAATTTACCAGGCGGTTCTTTTGACCTGTAAAACTTTTGCGCCAGGGCTTTGTACATAACCTCGTATATCAGGGTTGATTTACCCGAACCAGAAACGCCCGTAATGCATACGAACAGCCCTAACGGGATACGGACATCAATCTTTTTCAGGTTGAATTGTTCCGCCCCGAGAATTTCAAGATATTTTCCTGAGGGTTTCCGGCGGACGTCCGGCAGGGGGATTTTAAGTTTTCCCCGGAGGTAGCGTCCGGTCAAGGATGATTTATTAGCCAGCACCTTTTTTACCGGGCCGCTTACGATAACCCTTCCGCCATTTAATCCCGCACCCGGTCCCAGGTCAACCACCCAGTCGGCAGAGCGGATTGTCGCCTCGTCGTGTTCAACTATAATCAGGGTATTTCCGAGGTCCCTCAAAGAGAGCAGCGTATCAATAAGCCGCTTGTTGTCCCTCTGGTGCAGGCCTATGGTCGGTTCGTCCAAAATGTAAAGCACACCGACGAGGCCGGAGCCAATCTGGGTGGCAAGGTGTATCCTCTGGGCTTCGCCGCCCGCCAGGGTTGAACTCTCCCTGTCCAGAGTGATATAATCAAGCCCGACGTTCATCAGGAAGCCCAGCCGCCTGTTTATTTCTTTCAATATCTGTTTTGATATGACACTTTCCTTTTCAGACAGTTCAAGCGATTCAAAAAATTTTAAAGCCGTGTTGATGGACATTTTTGATATGTCTGCGACGGACCTGCCGCTTATTGTAACGGAGAGCGCCTCCTTTTTCAGGCGGGCGCCCCCGCATAACGGGCAAACCCTTCTGGTTATGTACTTGTTGTATATCTCTTCCTTCACATAGTCGGATTCGGTTTCCCTGTATCTCCTCTGCAGGTTGGTGATGACGCCTTCAAACTCGTCCTTACCGTAGAGGAGGATGTTTTTTTGTTCAGGGGTAAGTTTTTTGAAAGGCATACTAACGGGGATGTTGTATTTTTTGCATACGTCCGCCAGTATTTCGCCGTAATAACCTGACCAGGAATATTTCCACCTGTGAGTGCGGGTCGTGATGGGATCTGCCCAGGGTTTCAGGGCGCCCTCTCTAATGCTTAACCCTGTGTCCGGCACCACGAACGCAGGGTCAACTTCTGATTTTACTCCGAGCCCGTCGCAACCCGGGCAGGCGCCATAAGGGGAATTAAAGGAAAATGTACGGGGTTCAATTTCAGGCATACTCATCCCGCATTCAACGCACGCAAGGTGCTCGCTGTATATTTTCCGGTGAACCCGCCCGGAGATGACCGTTATGAGCCCCTTTGATTCTTTAAGCGCCGTCTCAACAGAGTCGGCAATCCTTTCCCGCGCGTCGGCAGACGGCATAACGGCGACCATGTCTATTACTACTTCTATATTGTGTTTCTTATACCTGCTGATGGATATCTTTTCTTCAAGATTGAATATTTTACCGTCAACCCGGACACGAGCGTATCCGTTTTTTTTCAGCCGCTCAAAAAGTTCAATATAAGTACCGATTCTGCCGCGGACAACAGGGGCGAGTATGTGGATTTTTGCGCCTTCGGGCAGGCGCATGATGTCGTCAATAATCTGCTGTGCTGACTGCGGCTGTATTTTTTTCCCGCAGTTGGGACAGTGCGGGACTCCAATCCTTGCAAACAGGAGGCGTAGATAATCGTATATCTCGGTGACCGTGCCTGCGGTTGAGCGGGGGTTGTGGCTCGGAGGCCTCTGCTGTATGGCGATGGCGGGGGAGAGCCCGTCAATGTAATCAACATCGGGCTTCTCCATAAGTTCAAGGAATTGCCTGGCGTAAGCGGACAGGGATTCAACGTATCTCCTCTGTCCTTCAGCGTAAATTGTATCAAACGCAAGAGATGATTTACCTGAACCGGAGAGACCCGTAATTACAACGATTTTGTTTCGCGGAATCTCCAGGTGGACATTCTTCAGATTGTGTTGTCTGGCGCCGTGAATAATTATGGAGTTGGTCGTATGCATATCGGATAGTCCCACCCGATTATTTTAGCAAAATGCAGATAAAATTTCAAATTATGGTGGTCGGGAAAAACTGGACCACTTTTAGGGCTGACTCAAGGTGAAAAAAGTAGTATAATATAGCACTGGGGGGTCTGGTATGATGCGTAAGAAATTTGAAGCAGGATTTAAGGATTTGATTATGACATCATTCTTCAGTGAACATCGCCTTATTCTCAATGAGCGAAGAATAATCTTCAAGCGAACCGCCTGACAGACAGCAATCAATGATCCGCTTGCCTGGTGGGAGCAGGTCAGGTTCTAAGAATTTAACCAACTGGTTATGAAAAAATTTAGTCAGAATCTCAGAGCCCTGGTCATACGCTTCTTCACCAACCTCGGGTTGTTTATCAACCTGAAGGTACCAGTCACCGATGGTCTGTCCTTCAACCATAATTGGCTTTAATGCATAACCCAACAAAGCGCAGCGCGCAGGAATAATCTGGTCGCTTGTGAACTTAGCCCCTCCCCGCCGTGCCAGGTATTCCCGCGCAATCCACTGCGGCATGAACCCAACACGCCAGACCCCGATGTGTTGATTCGGGCAAAGGATATAACACATCCGGGGGGTTTCGATAATCTGTTTAAGCAATAGATTG
>JAHJSO010000240.1 GCA_018830385.1 Elusimicrobiota bacterium
AAGAAATGACGGCAGCGTGCTGGAGAGGGGCTCCTGCAAGGACCCCCTGCAGAAACTCAGGGATGTCATGTCCGGTTATAGACCCGCGGAAGTTGAAGGGCTACCGAGGTTCTGGGGCGGGGCTGTCGGATATGCCGGGTATGAGATGGCTCGCAATTTTGAATCCATAAGAGCGCAGGACAGTCGCAAGACAAAGGAACATGGCGTTACGGATTTAAACGACTGCATTTTTATGTTTACGGATGTGCTGGTTATTTTTGATCACTTCACCCATAAAACGAAAGTCGTTGCGTGCGTGAAGACGGAAAACAGGCGCGGGAGGAAATATCTTGGCGCCGCTTATAAACAGGCATGCAAAAAGATTGAGGGCGTCCTGAGTAAACTCCATAGTGGATCCCATTCCGGGAGTTCGCACTACATTCCCGGCCGGACGGGCGCAGGCAGGGTTTATCCTGTTATTTCAAACATCTCAAGAAACAGGTTTATCAACATCGTCCGGGAGACGAAAAAGTACATAAGAGCGGGGGACATAATCCAGGCGGTAATGTCCCAAAGGTTTTCAAAAAAAACGCTCCGGCAGCCGCTAGACATATACCGGGCGCTGAGGACGATTAACCCTTCGCCGTATATGTATTACCTGAACTTAAATGGTTTCCATTTGATAGGGTCGTCTCCTGAAATTCTTGTCAGGAAAGAGCACAGGACTGCCGAGACAAGGCCTATAGCGGGTACCAGGCCCCGGGGTAGGAGTGAAGAAGAAGACAGGAAGTTCAGGGCTGAACTGCTGTCTTCCCCGAAAGAAAAGGCGGAACACATAATGCTCGTTGACTTAGGCAGAAATGATCTTGGGAGGGTGTGCGACTATTCCAGTATACGCTTGCCGGAATTCATGGCGGTTGAAAAATACTCCCACGTGATGCACATGGTGTCGTCGGTTACGGGTAAACTCAAGCCCGGCAGGGACGCTTTTGACTTATTCAGGGCGTGTTTTCCCGCCGGCACGGTAACGGGGGCGCCTAAAATCAGGGCGATGGAAATCATCTCTGAATTAGAGCCGTCCGCAAGGGGACCGTATGCGGGGGCGGTGGGTTATTTTTCATATTCGGGCAACATGGACATGGCTATAACCATAAGAACAATAGTTTTTGCAAACGGGACCGCCTACATTCAGGCGGGCGCCGGCATAGTGGCCGACTCTTCGCCGGCGAGAGAATACGTTGAAACAAAGAACAAGGCAAGGGCGCTTATAACTGCAATCGGGCTTGCCGAGAGAGGATTACAGTGATTCTCGTAATAGACAATTATGATTCGTTCGTTTACAACCTTGTCCAGTACATAGGCGAAATAACAAGGGCGAAAGCAGGGGACATCGGTGTGTTCCGCAACAATACAATTACGGTTCCGGAGATTAAAAGAAAAAATCCGGAATGCATAATAATATCACCCGGGCCCTGCACACCGAAGGAAGCCGGGGTTTCAGTTGAAGTCGTCAGGCATTTTGCGGGGAAGATTCCGATACTCGGGGTGTGCCTCGGCCACCAGGCGATTGTTTATGCTCTGGGAGGAAGGATTGTCAGGGCGGCGCATCTCATGCACGGAAAAACGTCCCTGATATACCACGACGGCAGAACGATTTTCAGAGGGCTGGTAAACCCGTTTGAAGCGACGAGATACCACTCTCTGATAGTTGAGGGGCGGTCGTTCCCGAAAACCCTGGAGGTTTCCGCCAGGACAAAGGATGGGGAGATAATGGGAGCCCGTATGAAAAAATCCGCAGTCCCATTGGAGGGCGTCCAGTTCCACCCTGAGTCGGTGCTCACAAAAGAGGGCAAGGGGTTGTTGAAAAATTTTCTCAGAATGTATTCCGGTAGGACGCCTAAAAATGATTAAAGATGCAATTCAGAAAATCGTAAAAAGAGAGGACCTGACCGAGAAGGAAGCGGTTGACGTCCTGTCTGAAATCATGTCGGGCGAGGCGACCGATGCCCAGATAGGGGCGTTCATAACCGCCCTCCGGATGAAAGGCGAAACGGTTGAAGAAATAACGGGGTTCACAAAGGTTATGAGAAGGTTCGCCATAAACGTCCGGATGAAAAAACCTGCAGTCGTTGATATAGACCGCGAGGATATAAACGTTGACTACGAGACGATAGTTGATACCTGCGGCACGGGGGGGGATTCCACAAAAACGTTCAATATCTCAACCGTGACAGCTTTTGTCGTGGCGGGAGCGGGCGTCCTCGTGGCGAAACACGGTAACAGGTCGGTCTCGTCCAAATGCGGTAGCGCCGACGTTGTTGAAACACTGGGCGTAAAACTTGAACTCACAAAGGAACAAGCGGAGGAGTGCCTTGAGAAAAACGGCATTGTCTTTCTATTCGCTCCCGTATGGCACTGTGCGATGAAACACGCAATAGGCCCGAGGAGACAGATAGGCATAAGGAGTGTTTTTAACATACTGGGTCCGTTGTCTAACCCTGCAGGCGCTACTGCGCAGGTGCTCGGTGTGTATGACGCTTCTCTCTGCGGGACCCTTGCCAGCGTCTTAAAAAATCTCGGTTCAAAACACGCCTTTGTAGTGCACGGCGCCGATGCCCTTGACGAGGTCTCAATAACAGGGGAGACGATTGTGGCGGAATTATCCGAAGGCCTGATTAAAACATACACGGTGCTGCCTGAGGATTTCGGCGTTAAACGGGCCGTCCTGAACGATATAAAGGGCGGGGATGCAAAGGAAAACGCTGAAATCGTCCTGAGCGTTTTGCGTGGTGAAAAGGGCGCCCGCAGGGACATAGTCCTTATGAATGCATCGGTTGCTCTTGTCGCCGGCGGTAAGGCGAAGGATTTTAAAGAGGGTGTCGCCCTATCTGCGGATTCAATTGATTCGCATAAGGCGCTTAAAAAACTGGAAGCATTGAAGCATTTTTGTGAATAGCGGATTCCGATGGACTACCTTGAAAAAATACTGTCTGCAAAAAAGGAACGGCTCGCCGCAAAGAAAAAACTCAAATCCCTTGCAAACATTAAGGAAGATCTGAAATCAGTCCCGCGTCAACCAGCCCCGTCTCAGACGGCTCCGCGCCCGGGAAATTTCAAAAATTCGATATCCGGCGGCAAATCATCTCTCATAAATATAATCTGCGAACTTAAGGCGGCATCCCCTTCGGCGGGTATTATAAGGCAGGATTACAATGTGAAAAAACTTGCCGGTGAAATGGAAGCCACGGGGATGGTCCGGGCGATATCCGTTCTGACGGAAGAGACCTATTTCCGCGGTGATTTATTTCACCTGATGGCCGTCCGGGATTCCGTATCGCTTCCGGTTATAAGGAAGGATTTTATTATTGACGAATACCAGATATACGAGTCAGTGCTATACGGTGCGGACGCCGTGCTCCTTATTTCTGAAATCCTGCCGGACAGCCGGCTGGACGATTTT
This sequence comes from Elusimicrobiota bacterium, assembly GCA_018830385.1. Lineage (GTDB taxonomy): Bacteria > Elusimicrobiota > Endomicrobiia > CG1-02-37-114 > JAHJSO01 > JAHJSO01. Next base: position 3,440 of record JAHJSO010000240.1, read on the forward strand.
GTCGCCCTGTGCGGTGAATCGGGAATTGACTGCCTTGTGGAACTCCACAGGAAGGAAAACCTTGACAGGGTCCTGAAATCGGGGGCTGAAATTATCGGCATAAACAACAGGAACCTTTCTAATTTCACGGTTGACATAAATACGACATTAGAACTTGTCCCGCTGATACCTGCAGACAGGATAGTGGTTTCAGAGAGCGGCATAAAAACGAGGGAAGACGTCGGTAAACTGAAAAGTGCGGGGGTAGGTGCGATACTCGTCGGTGAAATGATAATGAGAGCCCCCGACATAAAGAGAGCACTTGAAGAACTCATAACATAGAGAGTGGTGTCCCGGAACGGCATGGAAATTCTCCGTGTCTGAAAGCAATATGACAAAGATAAAAATTTGCGGAATTACAAACTATCAGGA
>JAHJSO010000241.1 GCA_018830385.1 Elusimicrobiota bacterium
CGGTTCTAAAGGTACCTGAATCGCAGTCCCATAACATTTATTAGCTCCCGCTCGTACCGAATGGAGCCGGGTGGGTAGTGGTATTATACCAGGGAAAATTGAGACGCAAAGAATTAGGAAAACTGAGATGTTAAGTTACACTTCGATTAGTTAAGACTTGTACTTGACATAATCGTTGTATTTTAGTAATATTTTGAAAGGAATAATTATATGAACTGGAAATGGAAGGTATATTTTTGGATTGCCGCCGTTATGGTGGGGGCAGGCATTGTTTCAGTGATAGTCAAGGCTGGAGATGCCAATTTTAGCCTGATTGGCAGCGCAGTCATCAACGCATTATCTTTAGTCGGTCTTTATAGCTATGTTTATAATAAAGCGCTTATTCCGTACCGCTCTGTATGGATTTTTACGTTTTGGCTGCTTATGACCCAGGAAGTACTTGGTCTATTGGAGGAATTTAAGGGTGAGTTTTTACTAGCCAGTTTGTTAGCGAATTTGATAACTACAATATTCATGATACCTTACTATCTCGCCATTTTTAGGCTGGCTTACCGTAGAAAGTAAATTACCAACAAGGATTATTGGAGAGGGGTTTTGCCCCATCCTGAATTAACCGTACCGCGTTAGCGACTGTTTTTTAGGAACCCGGTAGCAAAAATGGAAACTGTGACTACAAGAGCACTAATGATAGTACCCAATCTAAGCATATCAATATTTGATACTTGTTACATATATTAGTTTAATATATATTTAAATAAAATGAAACTATCGGACACGGTAATAATAGTCACGATCAGCCTCTTGGCCCCAAGTATTATTAGATACTTGATCGGCCTTTTTAAACCCAAAACACTGCCAACAATTAAACCGGGAGAGGTCAGTTCTGATTCAGATATAATTTACAGTACGGATTTAGCGAAAACTAGATCCAGGGTCGTTTTTTGCGCCGTGATATCAGTAATATCTTGCGTGATTTTTTTCAGCACTGCCGGACCCTTACCCACCCTGATTCCAATCATTGCTGCATTAACATTGTGTGTTTCCAGTATACTTTTCATAGCATTTTTCTTTGGTTTGCTACAGCGACAGACAATCGAGCTTGTGGGCAATAAATTAACTTTCCGCAACTTCGTCAGATTCGCACGAAGATTTAGATTTGACAGAGACATCGATATAAACACAGTAAAGTATATAGGTTATTCTTCATCTTTCGAAGCGTTGGCCTTTGTTTTTATCCTGAATTCCGGCGAAGTTATCAGAGCACCAGCGATATATATGCTTTCAGCAACAAATATGGGTAAACAAGGGAAACAGCGAATATTGAGTTTAACTTCATCAAAATTAAACCAACCAATATATGAAATAAGTGAACTCGCGAAAAAATTTAATCAAGGTCTGGCGGAAGCATTGAAAGAAAAAAAGTCTTTGGAGCAGGGCTGGAAGCGTAAAGATTTTAAAAAGGATGTATTTTTGACACCTGAAGGAATGCATTATAAAAAACCGTTTGATCATGATAAATTGATCCCTTTTAATTCAATAAGTAAATTAACCGTTTCTCACGACCCGACAACTACTTGTATGGCCTCAATCGGTGCGGATGGAGGAGTAAATAAGCTTATTATTAGCACCAAGCAGGGAGAGGATATAACTCTTCCATTTTATCTTGAAAAAATTAACGAGCCTTATATTTTTTTGTCTGATTTGGCGGGTTTGGTAAATATATGAAAAAAATGCTCTCCTTTTTAGGATTTTCCGAATTGTCAGAAGAAAAGCTGAACCATCAGATCGATAATTACACTACTTTAAAAATCCACCAATCTTTCAGGGGAAGAGCGGTTTTAATTAACTTGGTTTTGTTGTTGATGGCTACAATAGGGACTATCGTAACATCTTCAGCAGATTATGCGACGATCACAATATTCACAATATTAGCAATCGTTCATTATCTTATTTTTCTGTCCATTTCGGTTTTTGCCTATAAGGGACGGCGCTGGGCAATTATTTTACTGATGATACTTTGGACAGCAGAAAGACTTATTCAACTTCCCAGTGAAAACAGTGTTTTTATTTACATCTCAATATTTTGGTTATTATTTATTCTTTCTCAGTTTTACAAAGCTTTGCAGGTCGAAAATGAAAGGAAAAGGCGTCAGTTATTTTCTCCAAATATGCCTGCTGCCACTATTGCACCGCAGCCACAGTCACCACAGCAGTTCTCTGTCAATCCTAAAAGGAAAGTTTTAGGTATTATTTTAATGACGGCTGGACTATTGATCGCATTAGTGTTGATAATGGTAGCAAAAAATTCCAAAACATCTACTATAAATAACCAAACCAATGGTCCGACCCCGAGAATAAAACCCAGCAGTATTCCGGAACAAAAGGTTGACCCGGTGGCGATAGAGGCTTATGAGACCTTACCGGAATCGGCCGTCAAAATAAGCGAATACTTGGGTATCCCAATATATGAAACCGATGTTAAAAAACTTAGCCAAACCGAATTGGCAACTATTGTAAAAGTATTGGATGGGATTCCTGCCGGCTATGTTGAGAAAACCAACCCCAAAGCATTTGTTGCTTCCACCAGAAAGGCGAGTGGAGATATAGCCATTGAAAATATGGGCACGGTTGCTGCCTATGCAAAAGGTCCAAACATCTATATTTTAGAAGAAACTTTTACTGGCTGGAAACTATTCAATTCATCAGGACAGCAAATGAGTTTTGGTCAGATCAAAAGCACTTTAATTCATGAACTCATGCATGTGGCGCAATACAACGCGGTTCCCAAACAAAAATTAGGGACCCCGCTTGATCCAATGGTTTTTTCAACCTTGGTTAGCGATTTTGCCTCAAAGGTGGGGTATGTTCCTTACAGTGATAAATATTCTGATTTGGGTTGGAAAAGCAAGATATTGGAAAAAGATACGGAAACAACAGAATACGGCAGAGGCAATGTAGTTGAAGACCAAGCGGAATCAGTAGCCGCTTTTATTACCGGCCATGTTGAAAGTATTGGCCAAAGCCGGATTGATTGGGTTTCTGCTTGGCTAGGTATCCAACCTGAGGTTTTTAGCCAAGGTGTTGTGCCTAAATTTCACCCGGATTATAAAACTCGAGTAGAAAATTTGATTATTCCAACAAAGGATCTGCCCCAAGACAAGTTTTCAGAGTATCAGAATAAATTTACCAACGTAGAGATTTTTGGTTGGAGTGTGCTTCCCTCGATAGATGACAGTGCGCCAAAATTTACCCCACCTGATTTAACTCAATATTACGAACGAGTGTTGCCCGAAAGAGGCTGGATAGGGGGAAAATTCACTAGCATTGAAAGCAAATTAGTGGGTGGGGAGATTGCCGGCGAATGGAGCTACCAAGATAAGAAAAAAGCTTATATTTTCTTTCGGAACCATGTAGGCGGAAGCGTGGGTATATATGTGATTGAAGGTTCAAACTAAATATGATTATTAAAGAAAGATACGGTGTGCCGGAGAAACGCTTGAAGCAATCAAAGATAATTCGTACTGTCATAAAAATCCCCCTAATGGGTTTAGGACTGTTCTTGGCTGTTGGTGGGTTTGGAGCAGGGATATATGAATTAGGAGTAGTTGGACTATTTCTTTTTATCCTTCCGGAAATGATAGGAAAGTCCGATTTTCGTTATGTGGAAATTGACGAAAAAGGGATTAAACAAGGTAAAAACTTTATTGAATGGAGTAATATTGCAACTGTGTTAAAATCCAGGTCTAGAAACATATTCACTCGATTGTTGCCGCGGTTGATACTCCACAACCGTGAATATTTCCACTCAGTCTTTTTACATCGGGCACATCTTTTGAAATATTCTCAATCTTTTTGTCGATAATAACCAGCTGTTCAGTTAAAAGAATTAGTCTCTCTATTC
>JAHJSO010000047.1 GCA_018830385.1 Elusimicrobiota bacterium
AGCCCGACGCCGGTCACCTTTGTATCCACATTAAGAGAAATTGCGGGACTGTTTCATCACGGGCATGAATAAAAAAATCAGGACTTGGGGGCTCTGGTTATCCCTTTTTGTCATACTCCTTTTACTGGCAGGCGTCTTTTCCTTTTTCACCGGACCTGCTGGCATTTCCCCTGCCGAAGTTTTCCGTACAATCTCCGAAGGCGCAGGCACCACGGAACATGCCATCCTGTTTGAAATTCGCCTGCCAAGGGTCCTTCTGGGTTTTGCAATCGGCGGCGCACTGGGCCTGGCGGGAGTTATCCTGCAGGGGATGTTCCGCAACCCTCTGGTTGAGCCATACACACTGGGTATTTCAGGCGGGGCGGCTTTGGGCGTGTGCCTGAACGTCATAACGGGTCTAAACAATGTCTCCGTCCTGTCGCTGCCGCTGTCCGGTTTTGCCGGCGCGGCTGCATCAATTATATTCGTCTATTTTCTAAGTATAAGGAGCGGCGTACTGAAAATCCACACGCTCCTTTTAATGGGCGTGATGATAAGTTTTATATCTTCATCCCTCATTATGCTCACCCTGTCCGTAACCCGCACTGAAAATCTTCACGGGATTATCTTCTGGATAATGGGCTCGCTGGAGGAACCGAGCCGCGAACTCATAAAACTTGCAGTCCTTGTATCCGTTGCAGGGCTGGCTGTCTCCTATCTTTTCTGTCTGGACCTGAACGCCTTTGCCCTCGGCGAGGAGGAATCCAGGCATCTGGGGGTGAACACCGAAAGGACAAAACGCCTGCTTTTCGGGCTTGCGTCAGTTCTTACGGGAATGAGCGTTTCGGTTGCAGGCGTCATCGGGTTTGTCGGTCTGGTTGTCCCGCATTTTGTCAGAATGTTTGTTGGTGGAGACCACAGAATACTTCTTGTATCCTCATTCATAGCCGGGGCAATCTTTCTTATCCTGTGCGATACGCTCGCAAGGATAGTCATATCCCCGATGGAACTGCCCGTCGGCGTCCTGACCGGGATACTGGGCGGTGTTGTATTTATTTATGCAATGATGCGAAAATCCGGGAGCATAAGAGGCGGATAATGCTTGAAATAAAAGGACTGGCCTGCGGGTATGATTCAAAATTTTTTCTCAGGGACATAAACCTGAAAGTGAATAGCGGAGAGTTCGTCGGTATAATTGGGCCGAACGGTTCCGGCAAGACGACCCTTTTAAGGGCTGTCACCCGCATACTGGACGTCCGGCAGGGGGAGATTTTACTTGACGGGACAAATGTCAAAAAAATGTCATACAGGGAAATATCTAAAAAAATAGCGGTGGTCTCACAGGGGACTGATGTCCGTTTCATAACCGTTGAGGATTTCGTCCTCCTCGGGCGCCTCCCCCACTACAGGCGTTTTCAGTTCCTTGAATCAAAAAGGGACATGGAAATCGCAAGGGACTGCTTAACCGTAACGGGCATAATTAAACTCAGTAACCAGTTAATGGATGAGATAAGCAGCGGGGAAAAACAACTTGCATTCATCGCCCGTGCCCTGGCACAGGAACCGGAATTACTTTTACTGGATGAACCCACAGCACACCTGGATATAACCCATCAGGTGGGAATATTATCCCTCATAAGAAAATTAAATAAAGAAATGGGGCTTACGGTGATTGTTGTCTTACACGACCTCAATCTGGCGGGAGAGTATTGTGACCGCCTTGTCCTGCTCAATAACGGCCGCCTGCATAAGTCCGGCTCACCAGTTGAGGTGCTCACTTACGAAACGATTGAGGATGTGTATAAAACAAGGGTCGTCACCGGGGAAAACCCCGTCACAACCAGGCCGCACATTTTTCTGGTTACATAATTAAAAAAAGGAGAATAACTAAAATGTCAAAAAAATTTCTGGTGGTTTTGATTTTTGTTACAACCCTGGCATTAAATGTCCGGGGAGAAGAAAAAGACGCGTTCATCACCCTCACCCGCAAACCACAACCAATGGCTGAACTGCCCGCAAACATGTCAGTAATCACCTCAAAAGAAATAGAAAAATCAGGTGCACGCAATGTGTCTGAAGCAATTGAGAACTTAACAAGTATTAACATAGCCGAATACGGAACACTGGGTTCACAGACATCTGTAAGAATCCGAAACTCCACATCAGAACAGGTTCTGGTGTTAATGAATGGTCAACCGATAAACGGCGTCTCTTTCGGCTCGCCTAATCTTACTTTTCTGCCGGCGGACAGCATAGAAAGAATAGAGGTTGTTCGGGGAGCAAGTAGCGTGTTATATGGAGCGAATGCAGTTAGTGGCGTAATAAACATTATCACAAAAAAACCGCAGTTACTATTCCCGTCAATAGGGGTGTCTGTAAACTATGGCACATTTGG
>JAHJSO010000048.1 GCA_018830385.1 Elusimicrobiota bacterium
GAACGGTATTCAAAAAAGATTGACGATGTTTTGTCAATCTGGAGCCGTATGCCCACAGGCATTTTGAATACAAACCCAAGGGCTGTCTCGTTCAGCCCTTTCTTGTACACCTTGTTATAATAGTAGTATATATAATCTGACCGCACATTATTGAAGGCGATTCCGACCCCGAGTCCTACATACGGTTGTATTGTTTTGTCGCTGAACCTTAACAGCATGTCCAATGACATGTTAAACATACTCGCTTTTATATAGTTATCATTAAAAAAGCTGAAATTGTATTTATATAAATCGTTATATGTAACGGTGGTTTTCTGTTTCTTCAGGTACCATGAGACATAGGACATTTCAAAGTCAAAACCAAGGTTTTTTCCAAACATGCCAAAACGGATTCCGAAAGGCATACTGCTTTCCGTCTCCATTTCAGGGAAGGCTATTTTCTTGTAGTAAACATCGCTTTGTAATGCTCCTCCTGAGCCGTTGAAGTCAATTGACAGGTCAACTTCATCTATTTGATATGTGTTGTTTTTGAATACAAGAGACATCCTGCCGCTGCTTTGACCGAAGAATATGTCAAAGAAACCGTCAAAGGCGGGTGTATAAGCACGGGAAGGCGGAGGGGCTGTCACCGGCCTATACTGTTGCCTGTACTGTTCCTGTTCGCGCGACGGCTGGTAAGGCGCCTGCGGCTGTCCCTGTACAGGCACGAAAGCATCCCGCCAGACCTTTTCAACTTCTACGGCGGAAGTTGTCAAAACCTCGGCTGTGTCGGTTTTTATCAGGCGGGCGTTTATTTCAACCTTGTTGTCCTGGATGTCCATAAGCGTGCCTGTAATAATTGCCTCAACGCCGAGCACTTTCCCCAGTTGTTTTGTGGTTTCAACGTCAATTACCCCCGTGGATTCAAGGTGCAGTTCCTGTATAACCTTTTCAAGGAGTTGCCTTTCAATAACCTGGAATTTTTTGAGTTTGACCACCCTGGTCGTAAGCCGTTCTGATATGATAATCCCGCCGTCGGACTTCCTTTTGTCCAGGTAGTTAAACGGCATTATGGCGACCTTGGGTTGTTTGGTAAATACCGTAGTATCGGCGAGTTCTTTTACCAGGACGTCATAAGGGTCCTGCCTGGCTAAAATGCCGGCCGGGCACAATGCGGCCACGGTTAAAACTGATACAACCAGAAGGGGCAAAGTTACTTTTATCTTCATCTTAAATGTCCTCTTTTATACCGGTTCACGCTGAAAAACCTATCCTAACAGACATAACGTGCCGTGGTGGTACAAGTGCTACGAGCGGTACAATCATTGCACGCGATATGCAGGTTTTTTGCTTATGCAGTTCACCGGCTATGCAGGATGCCGCAAATATCCAAAATTACTCAACGAGTTTCAGTCCCATTGCTTTAAGGCGCTTTTTGGGGAGACGCATGTTCACGATACAGCCGTCGTCATTGGTCCAACTTGTCTTTGTAATCTCGGAGCCCTTGATTTCAGCGTCAATCTTTGTGGCTATGACAGAGTCGGTCTCTATTGCCTTTTCCACGGTGATTCCGCCTTCAAGTTTCAATCCCTTGATGAAGGAAAGCATTTCGTACTGCGCCATCACGATAGCTGCATTCCTGGAAGTCGCCATCCGCTGCGTCTTGTTGTCAATTGATTGGTCGGCAGCCCCGATTCCCATGGACTGGACGTAATCCCCTTCAACCATTTTCTGGTCAATCTCTCTGGAAATCTCACCCTTTTGAATGACCTTGCCTGATCTTCCGCCGCATGCTGAAACAAGAAAAACAAAACCAACAAAAACAGCCAACCATAAATTCCTTCCCATATTTTTACCCTCCTCTTTGGTACAGTTTTTTTATCAGGGTTTTACCCAACCTTCAATCATTATACATAAATGTTATTGCGTTTGTCAATAGAGTGTGATTAAAATCACACCGCTTGAATTATTCTACGATTTTGCCGTCCAGCAGGCGGGCCGTCCTGTCGGAAAACCTTTCAAGTTCCTTGTTGTGGGTAACAAGGACAAGCGTCATTTTCCTGGTCCTGACTATCTCGGTTAACATCCCTGTTATAGTTTCGCCTGTTTCATGGTCAAGGTTGCCCGTGGGTTCGTCGGCCAGAAGGATTTCGGGTTCATTCATCAGCGCCCTTGCAACGGCGACCCGCTGCTGCTCCCCGCCGGATAACTGTGACGGCAGGTGGTCTGCCCTTTGCGACATCCCGACCTCTCTTAAAATTTTGTTTGCAACGGGCAGGAGCCGTTCCATTTTACCCCCGCCGATTATCCCGGGCAGAATGACATTTTCAAGCGCCGTGAATTCAGGCAAAAGGTGGTGAAATTGAAATATAAAACCTATGTGCTGGTTACGCAGGGAACATCTTTTGTTTTCAGGCATGCCGGCTGTGTTCTCCCCGTTGAAGAAAATTTCCCCGGAGGTGGGCCTGTCCATAAGGCCGATTAGGTGCAGGAGCGTGGACTTGCCCGCGCCTGACGGCCCCGTTAGAGCGAGGATTTCCCCCTTTTTTATCGTCAGGGTTATACTGTCAACTGCCTTAATCGCCACATCTCTGACAAAAAATGACTTATGCAGGTCGTGTAATTTAATCAACTCGTTCATGTTTTAATGCGCCTATGTTTTTCGCGGACCCTTGTTTTCCACACCGTGCGTTCAGTCCTACTTATCCGTACCTTATGGCTTCCAGGGGGTCGGTCTCCGCTGCCTTTTTTGCGGGATAAAACGTTGAAACCAGCACTATTATAAAGGCAGACAAAACCACAACGGTTACATCGGCGATTGCGACCCTGACCGGGAGACGGTCCAAATAATAAACGTCAGCCGGCAGCCGGATAACCCGGTATTTGTCCAGCAGGACGGATATCAATACGCCCAGGCCGCTGCCGAGCAGAATCCCGACAAGCCCCATCATAATGCCTTCAAAAAGAAATATTTTCCGGATGTTTTTTCTTGTGGCGCCGAGAGCGGTAAGTATCCCTATGTCCTTTATTTTTTCAATACAGAACAGGAGGAGGTTTGAGACAATGTTGAATGACGCAACAAGAACTATCAGGGTTACAACTATGAACATCATCAGTTTTTCAAGTTTGAGGGCGGAAAAAAGAGCCCTGTTCATTACCTGCCATGAACTGGCGACGTAGTTCCCGTCTAATTGTTTTGATATGTTTCCGGAAATATCTCCTGCA
>JAHJSO010000242.1 GCA_018830385.1 Elusimicrobiota bacterium
GAAACAAAAATAACGCCTGCACTCTCTGCGATTCAGGTGGGCGACAACCCCGCCAGCAGGGTATATATAAAAAACCAGAAGGCATCCGCCGAAGAACTCGGAATCAATTACAACCTGGTTCAACTGCCGGCTGATGTGTCTGATGCTGATGTGCTGTCAGCCATTGAGAAACAGAATTCGGATACAACAATTAACGGAATAATTTTGCAGATGCCTCTGCCTGCCGGAATAAATTCAAGAAAAATCCAGATGGCGATTGCCCCGGACAAAGATGTGGAAGGTATCACGCCGCCTAATTTAGGGATGCTGCTTTATACGGGCGTCAGTCCTGCCGTGGCGCCCTGCACTGCCCTGTCAGTAATTGAGTGTTTAAAATCAACCGGAATTCCATTGAAAGGTAAAAATTGTGTGGTTGTCGGACACAGCGAAATAGTTGGCAAGCCCGTTATGTTGATGCTTCTTTCCTCACTGCTTGAGTCAGCAACCCCCACTGTGTGTCATATTGCAACGGTTGACCTGTCAGGTCATACATCCCGCGCAGATATTATTATTGTCGCTGTGGGCAAACCGGGCCTTATAAAAGCGGATATGGTGAAAGAGGGGGCGGTTGTAATAGATGTAGGTATAAACAGGGTGACGGCAAAAGATGCCGCAGGCAACCCCGTCATTGACGAAAAAACAGGGAAGCCTAAAATGAAAACAGTCGGGGATGTGGATGCTGAAAGCGTCTCCAAAAAGGCGGGGTTTATTACCCCTGTGCCCGGCGGCGTTGGGGCGGTAACGACAGTCCTGCTTTTCAAAAACCTGCTCCACCTGTGGAAAAACGCTCAAGGAAAGGAAGGAAATGTTCATAAACTGTTATGAAAATACATTCTGTTAGAATACATCTTTCAACCAGAGGGAATACGGAAATTACAAACATTACAGGTACCGTCCAGAAAGAACTTGACAGAAGTGATTTATCAGACGGGATTGTAACTGTCTTTGTCCCCGGTGCGACCGGCTCCATTACAACAATGGAGTACGAACCGGGACTCATCAAGGATACTACAAATATATTCAGGCAATTAGTGGATGACACCGCCACATACTCTCACGATGCAAGCCATACAGTCGGAAATGCCTCATCTCATTTGAGGGCGACACTCGTTGGACCTTCTCTGGTCGTACCTTTTGAAAATAGAAAACTTTCACTTGGAACATGGCAGCAGATCGTTTTTATTGATTTTGACAACAGGCCGAGAAAAAGAGAGATAATATTGAAATTCCTGGGGTTATAAAATGGAAGGGATAAAACATCCGATTTTACAGGTAGCGCTGGATTTTGTTGATTTGCCGCGGGCATTGAAACTTGCTGAGGAATCAGTTTCAGGCGGTGCGGACTGGCTTGAGGCGGGCACGCCTTTAATTAAGTCAGAAGGGCTGCACTGTATCCGGGAACTCCGCTCAAAATTCCCGTCGGTAAAAATTATTGCGGACATGAAAACGATGGACGCCGGCAGGGCAGAGGTTGAGATTGCAGCAAAAGCAGGGGCAAACATCATAACAGTTCTTGCCTCCGCACACGACGAAACAATAAAGGAATGCGTTGATGCCGCGTCAAACTACGGTGCAGAAATCCTTGCTGACCTGCTTGAGGTTGAAGATGCTGTCAAAAGGGCGAAAGAGGTTGAGAAAATAGGGGTCAATTATATCGGGTTGCACATACCAATTGATGAACAGATGACGGGCAACATTTCCTTTGATGTCTTAAAAAAGGTATCGTCCGCAGTCGCTCTCCCCGTGGCGATTGCAGGGGGGATAAACTCCGAAAACGCAGCGGAGGCGCTAAATGCCGGCGCTGAAATAATTATCGTCGGCGGAGCGATCACAAAATCAGAAAATGCAAAAACAGAGACACAGAAAATAAAAAGGGCGATAAAAGAAAAAATAAAAATAAAAACGCAACTATATAAAAGGGTAACAGAAAAAAATGTTATTGACGTCCTACAAATGGTATCAACGGCAAATATATCAGATGCAATGCACAGGGGGATGCACCTTCGCGGACTAACACCCATAACCCCGGGGAAGAAAATGATAGGACGGGCGGTAACCGTCAGGACTTATCCCGGCGACTGGGCAAAACCAGTAGAGGCGATAGACATAGCAAAGGAAGGTGACGTGCTTGTTATAGATGCGGGGGGGGTTGAACCGGCTGTATGGGGTGAACTTGCAACCAACAGTGCCCTGCAGAAAGCCCTCTCGGGGGTTGTAATAGACGGGGCGATAAGAGACGTGGCTGAAATCCGTTCCCTCGGGTTCCCCGCCTTTGCCCGCATTATCACACCGCAGGCAGGCGAACCGAAGGGCTTCGGGGAAATTAACATCCCCGTGATTATATCAGGCGTACGGATTTTCCCAGGGGACTGGCTCGTAGGCGACGACGACGGGGTTATATCCATACCGAGGGAAAAAATCGCGGAAATAACCAACAGGTCAATGGACGTCCTTGAAAAAGAAAACCGTATAAGAAAAGAAATCAATGAGGGCGGGACGCTCGCAAAGGTCACTCAACTATTAAAATGGGAAAAGAAATAACAGGCCTTTCCATCAAGCCAACCACAATCGGAAGTTTACCTTTCGGTAATGTCCAGGCGGCGGCCGAACTTCTCCTGAAATACACCCCTGAAATTCCATCCTGGCCTCAGATGCCAAAACGCAGTTTTAAGGAAAATATGTATGTCCAGTTCTCGGAAAATTTCCCGGGCGTTATCATAGATGAGTCACAATCAAAAATCTTCGTTGATACGAACGCTGCGTACACCGGGTTAGAAAAATTCTATGAACACTACCTGATTAGAGACATTCAGTATTTCTCTATCTCCCGTGAATACTCGGAGGGGATTCACTTTTTTGCTGAAACATCTCGCTCGGCGAATACCGGGAATTTAATAACTGTAAAATCCCAGATAACAGGTCCTATTACCTTCGGTCTCTCAATTAAAAATGAAGCAGGGCAGTCCATTTTTTATGACCAGCAACTCAGGGACACTCTCGTAAAACATATAATAATGAAGTCATTATGGCAACTTGAAGTGCTTTCATCAGGAATGATTTTTCTTGATGAACCGTATATGGCAGCGTACGGCAGCGCATTCACATCTATTTCCCGGGAAGATGTAACAGGTGCACTCCAGGAGGTTATTCAGGGGATAAAAACATCCGCATCCGCTCCTCTGGTTGGTATTCATTGCTGTGCAAACACCGACTGGTCGCTGCTCCTTGACACCGACATAGACATCCTCTCGTTTGACGCCTATGAATTCTTTGACAACCTCGTTCTTTACATAGATGGACTCAGGGCATTCCTTGGTCGCGGCGGCATTCTGGCATGGGGCATAGTCCCCACGAGTGATGTCTTACTGAAAAAGGAGTCGGCCGAAAAACTGTGCGATAAATTAAACAACCAGATAAAACAATTAGCGTCAAAAGGGATAATAGAGAAGAAACTCAGGGAACAAATCTTAATTACGCCGGCATGCGGACTCGGCAGTTGTTCTGAAGAGACGGCGGAACTGGCCCTGGAATTATTGCATGATACCGTCCAACAATTCACTAATCAAAAATGAAAATCGCTATAAGTGGAAAAGGCGGGTCTGGAAAAACGACTATTTCTGCAGTGCTGGGTTATCTTTTTTCCAGGGAAAGCAAGAGAGTGTTCCTGATAGACGCAGACCCGGACGGTAACCTGGGTCTTGCAATGGGTTTCAGTGATGAGGAACTCTCAAAAGTTGTACCCATAGTTGAACTTAAAGAAATAATTGCAGAAAGAACAGCGTCAAACGGCGGCGGATACTTCAAATTAAATCCCGAGGTTGATGACATCCCTGAAAAATTCTCTATAAGAAAGGACAATATCAGGATGCTCGTTCTGGGGAATATCAAAAAAGGAGGGTCTGGCTGTTACTGTCCCGAGAACGCTTTTTTGAGGTCTGTCCTGAGAAATTTACTTTCACAAAAACAGGATGTTGTAATTTTGGATATGCCTGCCGGCATAGAACATCTCGGCAGAGCCACCGCGGACTCAATGGATTCAATACTGATTGTGGTTGAACCAACAGCAAAAAGTGTCCAGACGGCAAAAAGGATACACAAACTCAGCGCTGACATAAAAATAAAAAAGATATTGTTTGTTGGAAATAAAATTTCAGGCGAAGTGGATAAGAAGTTCCTGGATGAGGCATTTTATCAGAACAGCGAAATGTTTATAGGTTATATCGGCCATCACCCGTCAATAACAAATGCAGAACAGAAAAGGAGCCCGGTTTATACTGCATCTGAAAAATTGTTAAATGAAATTTCTTCAATAAAGGAGGCGCTATTGTGAATTTACCAAAAAACTTTATCCTACCGGTAATCGTTTTGTTTGCTACTTTCGGGCTCGGATATGTCCTTCGGCAGATACTCTTTAAATTTCTCGGTGACTGGTCCAGTAAAACAAAAACCCGTTTTTATGATATCGTTGTTGATTCGTTGAAAGTGCCATTTTTATTCTGGTCAGCCATGGCGGGCATTTCGCTCGCAGTAAAGTTAACAGTTCTGCCTGCTGGTATCACATCCCTGGTTGACAGGGTAGGGGTGATAATATGGGTAATATCCCTTACGATTGTTGCAGCCAAAATAGCCAGCGGAATAATTAAGTCCTATTCTGACACGCTTAAAACAACAACCCCTATTACAAGTTTAACTACGAATGTTGTAAACATTATTGTATTCATAATTGGATTTTTAATACTGATGAACCTGCTCGGCATCTCTATAACACCCATTATAACGGCGTTGGGTATCGGGGGACTTGCAGTGGCGCTCGCCCTGCAGGATACACTCTCAAATCTTTTTGCAGGAATCCACACAATTATGTCAAAACAGGTCAAGGTCGGCGATTATGTACAGATGGATTCTGGGCAGGAGGGGTATGTTATAGACATCGGCTGGCGGACCACCCGGATAAAAACCCTGCCAAACAACACCGTCATCATCCCGAATGTAAAACTCTCACAGGCGATAGTAACAAACTATTATGTTCCAAGTAAAGAACTGGCTGTGCTGGTTCAGGTCGGCGTCCACTATAACAGCGACTTAGAAAAGGTTGAAAAAATAACC
>JAHJSO010000243.1 GCA_018830385.1 Elusimicrobiota bacterium
CCCAAGCGTGCGTTAATTGGTTAGTGCTTTCGCAACGCTTTTTAAGTTGGTAATAACAATTAATAAAACATTCATTTGGTTGTTTATTTCGCCCCAAGCGTGCGTTAATTGGTTAGTGCTTTCGCAACGCTTTTTAAGTTGAATATTTTCGCTCTATTTTTTGTTTTCATATATCTTTTATTATTATATATATAGTAGTCGTATATAGTAGTATGACTGAATTTGTGTGAAACTTCTGCGAAGTTTTAAAAATAAGTCAAAAATGTATGCAAAAGCCCGCACAATGAAAGTATAACTTAAAGTGGAAAACCCTCCGGACTTATTCACACTATTCCTCAAGGAATCCCTCTGTCCACCGTTTTGCAAAGTTATTAACCTGGTATTAACAAAAGGAATATTACCCGGTTTAATCCTCGGATTTTATATCCTTTATTATCATATTTATCTTTTCTGAAAAGAACGGGTTTGTTTTCACCAGTCCCTGAATCTTGTTACAGGCATGTAAAACAGTCGTATGATCCTTGCCCCCGAAACACCCCCCTATTTCCTTGCTTGAAAGTTCAGTAAAATTTCTGGCAAGGTACATCGCTATCTGGCGGGGCAGGGCGATGGCATCCGTGCGTTTTCTGGAACGCATATCCCTTGGGTCAATATGATAATGCCTGGAAACTATTTTCTGTATCTTTTCAGGGGTTATCGGTTTTTGCGTTTCTTCCCTGCTTATTATGTCGTTTATAATCTCCTTTGTCGTGTCCACGGTCAAAGGGGTGCCGGTAAGAGAGGAGAATGCCACTATTCTTATAAGGGAGCCCTCCAGTTTCCTTATGTTGGATTTTATCTGACCGGCCAGGTAGAGTATTACGTCGTCGGGGACATAGATTTTTTCCACCTCCGCCTTTTTACGGAGTATTGCAATCCTGGTTTCAAGGTCGGGAGGTTTTATGTCCGCTATGACGCCCCATTCAAGGCGGCTCCGGAGGCGTTCTTCAACGTTTGCCAGTTCTTCCGGGGCCTGGTCGCTTGTTATTACTATCTGTTTTTTCTCGTCGTACAGAGCGTTGAACGTGTAAAAAAATTCTTCCTGGGAACGCTGCTTGTCAACCAGAAACTGTATGTCGTCTATGAGGAGGCAGTCCAGTTTCCTGAACCTGTTCCTGAATGATGCTGGCTTGTCGTATTTCAGGGAGTCAATGAATTCGTTTATGAATTTTTCCGATGTGATGTAAAGGATTTTTGCTCTCGGGTTGTTCCGGAGGACCCTGTTGCCGATTGCGTGCAGGAGATGGGTCTTACCGAGTCCGACTCCGCCATAGATGAATATCGGGTTGTATTCTTTGCCGGGGTTGTTTGACGCAGCCAGGCAGGACGCCTTGGCGAACCTGTTTGAGGGACCTTCAACGAAGGTATCAAAAGTATATTTCTGGTTGAATGATGTCTCTGCAAGCGGCATTACCTCGCTGATGTCTTCCGTAGGCGGTTCCTGCGCCGTTGTTTTTGATATTATTGAATCCAGTTCCTGCAGGTGTTTAAACTCCAGTTCTGATTTTTGCCCGATAAGTTCAGTTATTATATTTTCAACGTTCTTCTTATGTTTCTGGACAAACCAGTCGGAAAAGAATTTATTTGGCGCCTGTATTATGAGTTTGTTTTCCGTAAGAGACAGGGGTTTGAGGGGTTTTATCCACAGGTCAAACGACTCCTTTGTTAACTGTTCAGTCAGGTAGTTTAAAATTTTTTCCCAGACGGGATCAAGGGTTACGTTTTCCATGGCGTGGCCAAGTTATCCACAGGGTTATCCACACCGGTGGATAACTTATTGTGGAATACGTGTGAACAGTTCTTTTATCTTTATTTGCTATATTTTGTTATATTTGTGTTAAATTGTTATGTATAGGACACAGAAAACGAACACGAAAGCCCTGCCGGCGCGTATCCCGGTATGGAGAACGAACCGGTAATCAGGACCACAGAAAACATCTCCGGATAGTATATCAAATTTTTCTTTTTAAGTCAAGAGATAGTGAAAAAAATTTTTCGGGAGAAATTTCTTCAGGCCTGGCGGATGGATTGATTTCGTTCCTTGCGAACGCTTCTCTCAGCAGTTGTTCAACGGGAACTCTTCCCGCAGCCGCAGGTAAAACCCATGGTGTCCGCAGGGATATCTTCAGGGAGTTAAGCATTGTTTTTCTCCTGTGGGTGAATGCGCCTCTGATTAATTTAAACATGACGCCGGAAACCGAGAGTTGCCGTTTTGAAAGCGGCCTGCGTTTCAGCATTATAACGGTTGAGTCAACCGACGGGACAGGACGAAAACAATGTCTTGAAACATTGAAAAGTTTTTTTGCTTCTGCATAAAAATGTACGAACAAGGTCAGTGAAGAATACTGTTTTGTCCCCGGTTTTGAGAATATCCTGTCTGCGAACTCTTTCTGGACCATAAATACGGCGACGGACCAGTTTTTCATCATCAGGACCTTTTCAATGATAGGGGATGAGATGTAATAGGGGAGATTTGAAATAAATTTTATACAGGGAGCGGGTGCGTGGCTATGCGACGTTGTTTTGCGGCTATAGGGTTGAAGGTGTTTTGCAAGCGCGCCTGTCTTTAGTTTAAGAAAATCCGAATTTATTAAAATGAAATTTTTGGAGATTTGAGAAATTTTTTTTTCAAGCAGGCGGCAGAGAGACGAATCTATTTCTATGGCGATGAGTTTTCCGGCTTTAGGCAGGAGCCGCTGCGTTAGCACCCCTTGTCCCGGGCCGATTTCTATAACGGTGTCTGATGGCGATATCTCTGCTGAATTAACAATTTTATCGGCGATGTTTGCGTCTATCAGAAATGTCTGTCCGTATCTATTAATTTTTTCGCTGCCCCCCTTTTTCCCGCTGGTCATCCCTTTTTTGCCCGGGTTCTGTTGACGGTTTAGCAGAGGGGGAGGCGGGTGTTGCAGGCGTTGCGGGTATTGCAGGCGAAACGCCGGGAACGGCGGGTATTGCAGGCGTTGCGGGTATTGCGGGTGAAACACCGGGGACGGCAGGCGTTGCGGGTGTTGCGGGCGAAACGCCCGGAATAGCAGGTAAATCCTTCCCTTCTTTTGGTTTGCCTTTCAGTTTATTCTTAATGTCATTGATATACGTTCTGGCCGTGTCGGTGTATTTACTGCCGGGGTAAAGGGTGATGAAATCCGAGAAGTGTTCCTGGGATTCTTTATAGAATTTAGGACCCTTCCGATAGTAACTCTTTCCGAGAATAATGCGTGCATGAGGGGTCAGTATGCTGTTGGGCCGTTTAACGATGAACCTTCTCATCCTTTTTATCGCATCGTCGGGGTCATTTCTTTGATAGGAAATCGCAGCGAGTTTATATTCGCACAATTCTGCAAGCGGCGTATCGGGATTTTCGTTTGAGATTTCTTCAAACGTTTGTTGCGCGTTTTCCAGTTCACCGAGTGAAAGCTGTGTTTCTGCAAGGAAGAATTGCATCTCCGCTGGGCCGACTACCATTAAACCCGACGTACCGGGAGGGCCCTGAGGACCTGTAAAGCCCCTTTCTCCCTGTGGACCCTGCGGTCCCGGTGGGCCCGGAGGGCCCTGAGGACCTGGCGCGCCCTGTGAACCATGGAGTCCCGGGTAGCCAATCGGTCCTTGCGGTCCCTGAGGGCCCGGGTCACCTTTTTCACCCTTTTCGCCCTGTGGCCCCGGGTCGCCTTTTTCACCTTTTAGTCCGAGCGATCCGATAGGTCCCTGCGGTCCTATTTCGCCCTTAGGACCTTGTGGTCCGATGGGCCCCTGAATTCCCTGTGAACCCTGGTCGCCTTTATCACCCTTAGGACCTTGTGGTCCGATGGGGCCCTGAATTCCCTGTGAACCCTGGTCGCCTTTATCACCCTTATCGCCCTGGGGACCATGCGGTCCCTGCGGTCCAGCCGGCCCGACTTCACCCTTTAACTCTTGTTGTACATAAACACCTAATGGTTCAAGAAAAATCCGTCCTGCAATAATAAGCGAACCGACGATGAATACTAAAACCAGTGATTTTATATTTTTTTTCATCATACCTTAACCCCCATTTGACCTGTCTTAATTCAACCCACCCATATTATAGCAAATTACGGGCTGCTACTTCCCAACGCAAAATTTTGAAAAAATCAGGTCCAGCATTTCCTCTGTCGTGGTTTCACCGATTATTTCGCCGAGACAATCAATCGCGGACCGGACATATATAACAACGAATTCGGGCGCATGTTTATTGTGTAAGGCGGACAGCGCTTCTTCTAATTGTTTCGCCGCCTTAACGAGTGATTGTACCTGCCTGGCATTGGCGATTATAGAAGACGACGAAATATCCGGCGAACCCCCGGTGGAAACGCAGCCGCGGGGAGGATTTGATGTTTCCGCTGCGGGGCAGGTTGAAATTTTATAGATTGCATTTTCCAGTTCAGTAATCCCTTTGCCCGATAATGCCGAACATTGCACGGTGCAGTCCGCTGAAATTTCCCTGCTGATTTTTTTGAAGATGTCCCCGCCACTTTTTGTAACGGGTTTTATGTCCGTTTTATTCAGAACGAGAATAACCTTTTCGGTGTTTGCGGCATTGATGAGTTTGGTTACGAGCTCGTCTTCTTCGGAAGCCCCCTGCGAGGCATCCATCACGAACAGGACGATGTCCGATTTTTCTATTGCCGACTGCGTTCTTTCCGATGACAGGTATTCAAGGCGGGACGAATAGTGCGAACGAATCCCGGCCGTATCCATTATTGTTACGGGTATGCCGTTTAGATTGAATGTCTCTGAAACCACATCCCTTGTTGTACCCGGCTCGGATGTTACGATAGAGCGGTCCTCCGAAAGGATTGAATTCAGCAGACTGGATTTCCCAACGTTAGGCCTGCCTATAATTGAAACCCGGATGCCGTCCGTATAGACATTCGCTTTCTGTGATGCCTCAACGAGTTCCTGCAAATCCGTCCGTATGGACCGGATGGAGTTGAGTGTGTCCTGGGGGGTGGAAAATTGTATATCCTCTTCGGAATAATCCAGCGATACCTCCATGTCCGCAGTCAGGTTCAGGAGTTTGTTTCTGGTATCCTTTATTTTTTGTGAGAGGCGTCCTTTTATCCGGCTGGCAGCGATTGCGGCCGCCTTGTCGGTCCGCGCCCTTATAAGGTCGCAAACCGCCTCCGCCTGGGAGAGGTCTATCCTGCCGTTCATGAAAGCGCGTTTCGTGAATTCGCCCGGTTCAGCGATACGGGCGCCATGCTTCAGGCATAACTCAAGAATTTTTTTCAGGACGCCCTGCCCACCGTGGCAATTAATTTCAACGATGTGTTCCCTGGTATAGGTGCGTGGCGCATGCATTACGGTCAGCAGGACCTCGTCAATGACGGAAGATGAGCCGTTGGTATTTTCAACAATCCATCCGTAATGAATCGTATGGGATAGGAAACCGGACGGCCTTTCCGGTGATGAGCATGTTTCCGGCGAAAATTCCTGGTTTTGCGCATTATGTGTGTCCTGTGAGGGCTGTGAATCCACGGTATGTTTTATCTGGAAGATTTTGTCTGCAATGGACAACGAGGAACCACCACTCAGACGCACAATGCCTATACCTCCCTCCCCGGCGGGAGGCGTTGATATAGCCGCTATTGTGTCATCATGAATGTTTTTTGTCGCCATGTTTTTTTCTTATAACGACCCTTCTTTCTATGCTCTCGCCTTCGGATACGGACTCAAACTCCACGGAGTCCTGTATGACCAGATGAATAAGACGGCGTTCGCGCGGCGTCATCGGGTTAAACCTGTACGGTTTGCCGGTTCTCCCGACAATCTCCATCGCCTTGTTTGTTTCTTCTACGATTTTTTCGTCGCGGTGCAGCCGGTAACGGTTTATGTCAAGGGATATCCTGGGTATAGAAGGTATGCTGATTTTGTCTTTGAACTGGCGTATAAGGATCGTCTGTAATATCGTTGCAAGCGCGGACAGGGTCCTGCCGTTCCGCCCTATCAACAGCGAGGCGATATCAGGTTCAGTGAAAGTAATTTCAATTTTCAGAACGCCTTCTGACGGCTCAACCGATATTGAAGGTTTCTCCGGAGTTATTTTCATATTCCTTATAATTTCCGAGGCATGATGAATCAGCAATTTTTCAATCTCTTTCATTACCTTGTCGTCAGGGGGCTGCGGCATGGAGTCATGCGCCGGTAAGGGTTCTGTATCGGCGCCTGGCGACCCATGGGGCTCCGTGCCTTTTAACTGGAGACGCACCCTTGCCGGTTTTGCGCCCCTCAGCCCGAACAGTCCCGAGGTGCCCTCGTCCAGAATTTTTACATCAACCGATTCCTTGCCGACGTTGAGAGCCTCAAGCCCCTTCAGTATCGCGGACTCTACATTTTTGGCTTCAACCTCAATTGATTGTTTATCTGTTGCTTCATTTTTTTTCACTGTGCTTCCTCCTTTAAAATTTCCCGTGTTGTAATATGTGTTTCCGGCTTACTCTTGAAAAGGGACGTCTGGGCCA
>JAHJSO010000244.1 GCA_018830385.1 Elusimicrobiota bacterium
CCGCCGGGGACATATATATATCAACTTGAGGGAGAGGAAAAGGTATTCAATGGAACGATTATCGTTGCAAGGTAATATCATGGAAATTATTTGCGGAGCACAGGTGTCTGCCTCTACGGGGAATAGAAGGCATCCTGTCGCTCCGCAGTGGGATTATTTTGCGGGTACAGGGGTTTACTTCTACGGGGAAGAAAAAGTCCTGTTACCCGCATACAATTATCAATCGGGCGGGCGCAGATGTCTATTCTACGGGGGTAGAAAACATTCTGTCGCCTGCCCCGGAATTATCGGCGGGCATGGGGGTCAACCTCTACGGGGAGAGTTCACTTCCTGTCCGCCCTGCAATTATCAATCGGGCGGGCGCAGATGTCTATTCTACGGGGGTAGAAAACATTCTGTCGCCTGCCCCGGAATTATCATCAATTTCAAACAGGGGGACTTAAATGAAAATCTCAAAAACTAAAATTCAAAAATTCCTGGCAGCGCTTCTGCTACTAATCTTAATGTTGCCGGTTGTGTCAGAGGCGGCATTTGAGCAGATATCCGTAGGCGCCCGTCCCGCAGGGCTCGGCGGCGCCTACACCGCCCTTTCCGATGATGTGTATTCCGTTTACTACAACCCCGCGGGGCTTGCCCTTATACCGCGGACAGAACTCACAACCCAGTATTCACAGTTATACATGGGTCTTTGGGATAACTCAGCGCTGGCATACTCTTTTGTCGGCATTGCCCAGCCGATAAAATTCGCAAAGGACTTCGGGACTGTCGGCTTATCCTGGCTGCAGTTTAATTCAAGTAACCTGTACAAGGAAAATACCATGGCTCTGTCTTACGGGAAGAATTTCCGCATCGGTGGGAAGCCGCTCCTGGATTTGGGGATAAACCTGAAATCGCTTTCATTGGGTTACGGCGAACACGAATACACTTACGATGCCCTGACGGACGACGGTGTTACCTGGTCATCCTCCCAGGGTGGCGGGACTAAACGGGCCGATTCGCTATTTGAAAAATACGGTTTTGACAAGTCCGCATTTACCATTGACTTCGGCGCAAGATATTCAATTTTCAGAAATTATCGACTGGGACTTATGGTTTCAAACATAACGGAGCCGAATATCGCCCTTGACCCGTCGGTTGACGCAAAACTCAGCAGGGCGATAAACTTAGGGATAGCCCACACAGGCCCGAACTACAATCTGGGGTTTGACTTTATGACGAAACAGTTTAATAAACTGACGGATTCAAGGATTGCGGTTGCGGGTGAGCAGTACTTTCCGTTCGGGCTGGGTATAAGGGCAAGTTTGGTGACAGGCACGAGGAACCTGTTTAATTTCTCCTGCGGTTTCGGTTACAGGACCGACGTCCTGCAACTTGACTATGCGATTGAGTATCCCTTGACCGGAATAAAATCTACATTGGGCAGCCACAGGGTTTCGCTGATAGTGAGGTTCGGACCTGTGATGAGGTTTGAAGCGCCGGGCACGGAACTCCAGGAGAAACTGTCCGAAACCGAGAGAAAACTTAAGTCAGCGAACGTTGAAATAGAAAAACTCAGGAAAGACCTGGATGAATTGCTGAAAAAGCCGTCGGCAGTCATTCCGAAGCCGCCTGAGAAACCGTCAGCCCCTGCGGTTGCCGCCCCTGCGAAACCGGAAGCAGACGACGTCCGGTCGCAATATAATAAGGACTATTCCGACTACAGGAAACAGGCGGAGAAAATGAAATTTGCCGACCGCATAGGAAAAATAAAATCAATCGTTGACGCATATCATGGAAAAACAGACGTATCTGAAGCAGAAAGGGAATACAAGATTCTTCTTGAAGAACAAGGGACGCAGACAAAGATGTATAAGGGCAGCATGATTTACTACAGAAAAATGACGCTCGGTGGGATTGACAACAAAACAAAGGTTGACCTTCTCAGGAGAATCATTACGAAATACGAACCGTATGACATTGAACTAAAAGAGGCAAAGGAAGAACTTGAAAAACTAAAGTAAGAAGTTGTCGTTGCGAAAACCCTGTCATTGCGAGGAGCCCCCACGCTCTGCTCGGGGTAAACTCCGCGACGAAGCAATCTGCTTTGTTGATGAGATTGCTTCACTTCGTTCGCAATGACATGTGTCGTTTGAGATTGCTTCACTTTGCTCGCAATGACATGAAAGAGTGTCAATCAATTATACAGACACCAATTTAGGGAGGCCCAAAATGTTTAAAACGATTATTCTTTGTTTATTCGTGTTGTTCGCCGATGGTTTGTTCCGGACAGGCAGGTTTTCAGCGGAGCAACTTGACTTTGAATTGAAAAAAGTGTATCCTAAAATTATCACGCCTGGCACTGGACAGCAGGATAACAATCTAGTTTTCTTTGAATTTTACGAACCGCGATCGGGCGATTTTTCCATTTTGATATACGACACGGCGGGGTTCAGGGTCAGGGAAATATCATCCCTTGATAAAAAACCATTTTCACAATCGTCAATGAATTACTACCTCGCATGGGACGGGACGGACATGAACAACGCAGGCGTTCCACCCGGGGTTTACGTTTATTGTCTTGAAAATGGCAGGAGGGTTTTCAACGGCACAATCATTGTGGCAAGATAGGATAACCAAATGTTGTCATTGCGACCACGAGCCCCACAGGGGCGTGGTGGGAAGCAATCGCATGTTCCACTCATAAAATAAAGGGGATTGCTTCGGCTACGCCTCGCAATGACAGATGGAGGTAGCTATGTCAATAAGAACGCGGCTTTTTATTGCTTTCGGAGTGCTGGTGTCAGTCGTAATACTGATTAGCGCCATATTCATTTTTTACACGCAACAGACAAGGTCGCTGCTTGAGAAAAGCATCTACACCTCTACGAAACTTTCTGTATGGAAAGAGATATCCGTTTCGTTTGAAAGGCAGGTCCGCGCCCTTAACTATTTTCTGGTACTCGGGGATATCGCCGAGAAGGAAAGGTTTACGGAACAGACGGAAATTATTAAAGACCGGATTAAGAAGGGCGCAATGGAATCCGGTAATGCCGATTTTATAACCCTGTATGACAATTTCACCCGCCTGTCAAACCAGTTCTTCAGGATAAAAGAGGGAAATATTTTCCAGTTTTACGAGTCAAGGATATCCGCCCCGCAGAAGTCAATACAGAAGACAATAGAGAGTAAAATCACCGACTATACGGGGGCCCTTAACCTTTATGAAACGACAATACAGAAATTCAGCAGGGTGAATTCCATAATCTCAATAGGGTTCGGCATTGGAGCGGTGATAATCGGTTTTTTTCTCGGGCTGACCACTTTCAGGTCTATATGGAATCCGCTGAAAGGTCTCATTATGGGGACCGTTGAAATCGGTTCTGGTAATCTGGAATACAAGATAAATGTCGGTTCGGGCCACGAGATAGCCCGTTTGGCGAACAGTTTTAACAAGATGGTTGAAGACCTGAAAAACATGCAACTGCAGGTTGTCCAGATGGACAGGATGTCAAGCATAGGTCAGCTGGCAGGAGGGGTGGCGCATGAAATCAACAACCCCCTGACCGGGGTGCTCGGCCAGACGCAACTGCTTCTTGAGAAGACCCCTGAGACCGACCCTTCCTTTTCAAACCTGCAGAAGATTGAACAGGCGGCGCAGAGGTGCAGGAAAATTGTCCGGGCTTTACTGGATTTCGCCCGTGAGAAAAACTACGTGTTTAAGGAAATGCCGCTTGAAAAGATAATGGATGAAACGCTTGCTTTTTGCGAGTCGGAAATGAGGTCCGCAAAAATAGAGATAATAAAAAACATACCGCCGGATATACCCGGTGTCAGGGTCTCATCAAGCCATATCCAGCAGGTTTTCCTTAACGTAATCAACAACGCAATATATGCGATGTCTCACGGCACAGACAAGGGAGCGGCGAGGGGCAAGTTGTTTATCACTGCAAGGAGAAACAATAACTCGGTTGACATATCTTTCAGGGATACCGGGATAGGCATCAAAAAGGAGGACATTAACCACATTTTTGACCCGTTCTGGACAACAAAGGACATAGGCAAGGGGACAGGACTGGGCCTGACGGTAAGTTACGGGATTATACAGAAACACAATGGGAAAATTGTCGCTCATAGCGAGGGGGAGGGGAAAGGGACTGAAATTCTGGTGTCCCTGCTGCTGAAATGATATTCGTAATAGAAGACGATCCCGACGTGATGGCGCTGATAAAAGACGTGTTCACGGAGAAGGGGATACCCGCCATGTTTTTTTCTTCAGCCACGGCGGGTTTAAGGGAGATTGTGAAATCCCACCCCGACCTTGTGATTATGGACCTGATGATGCCGCATATATCGGGTTTTGAGATTTGCAGGTATATCAGGGCTGACATGAAACTGAAAAACATAAAAATAATGGTAATTACGGGCTATGACTCGCCGAAGGTCAGGCGGGAAATATTCGGTTACGGCATTGATGACTACATTTCAAAGCCGTTTGATATTGATGAATTTCTGGAAAAGGTGAGCAGGTTTATTTAAC
>JAHJSO010000049.1 GCA_018830385.1 Elusimicrobiota bacterium
CCCGGTTCCGCGGGATTTTATCTCCACAATTTCAACGCCCCTAAATTTGAGTGGACGCTCATGCAGTTAAAACCAGATTTTCTTCCCGTATATGTGGGGTTCAACACCTTCCTGACGCATTCACTGAATGCCCCGGACGGCAACTGGACGATGTGGGCGTCAACAAGCAATTTTTACATCACCCGGCAATTGAACGTTTTAAGAAATACGACCCTTTCGCCCAGATTGGGCGTTATAGAGAATTGGCAGGACAGGAGCAGTCAATTCAGTAAAAATGCTTTGTTCATTACTAGACCTTACTCCGCTGTTTCCCTGAGACAGAGGTTTACTTCTTTCAGCAATATTGAATTCACACACAATATCCAGTTCCGCTCCAGGAGGAATTCATCTGATATTGAATCAGAGGCAGATGACTACGGTGTTGACTTAAACAGATTAAAGTCGGTTTTTTACATATCCCCGGCGAATGAAACATATTTAAGGGTTTCCTGCGGGTATAACCTGAGGGATTTCAGGACGTACTCTTTCCCTGACCCCCGCATGAGGTTTGACGAACCGCTGGCCACGGAATTGAAAATATCGCCCGGCAGGAAAACGGAATGGTACACAAAATACGAACACATGCTTGAACCGTCTTCACCTGTATCCGCCCTGACGGACTTTTATTACCGGCCGTCGGAATCCGTTAGTTTTGGGGCGGGGGTGTTTTACCATGAGATAGAGCCGGAAAAGATACAGGTTAAGAATATGTTTTCGTTCTGGCTGACGCAGGGAATTCATCTGGACTATCATGCCATTACTTCGGTATCGGGCAGTGACTTAAACCTTATTGACAACAGGATAACCGTTTACTACGATTTGCACTGCTGGGAGGCAAAGTTAACTATGCGAAAAACCGCCGAATTTGAGGAGTATTTTTTTAATATAGGACTGAAAATTTCGGGATTAGCGAGAAAGAAACTCTATAATACACAACAGGAAAAGGAGTTCTATCCGTGGAGGGGGTTTGAGAGGTGATACTTTCGGACAAGAACTTTCGGGCGGGTTGATTTTTTTCTGATTTTTTTTGTATAATGAGACCATTGAGAAAATCCTGCAAGCCATCATTGCGAAGCGAAGCCGAAGCAATCTCTTTGCCCACTTTGTCATTGCGAGGCGCAGCCGAAGCAATCCTCTTTGTCTTATGAGATTGCTTCGTCGCTATCGCTCCTCGCAATGACAGATAGGGGGGACAAAAATATGTCAGATGAAAGAAATTATGAAATTGAAGAAGAAATTGATTTGATAGATTATGCAAGGGTTGTACTAAAACACTGGAAATTTATAGCGGTTTTTGTTTTTGTTGCTGTTGTCAGTTCTGTTGTTGTGTCTCTTACCTTGCCGAGGATGTATGAGGCGAAGGCGGTTTTTCGCATAGGCAGAATAGGGAACAGTTTATTAGAATCAATTGAAACAACCCGTGAGGTTATCAATTTTTTACCAATACTCAATCAGATAGCAGAAAAACTGAAATACCCGACAGATGAAAGAGCCCTGATTGAATTAAAAGAAAAAATAGTTATAAAACCCCTCGCCGACCTCATGGTTGTTTATACAAAGGACACATCGCCAGAGAAGGCAGAACAGATTGGAAAAGAGGTCTCTGGTATAGTTTTTGAAAGACATAAAGCCCTTTATGAAAAAACAAGAGCAGACCTGGGACAATATTTGAAACAGGATATACAGAAAAACATGGCGTTATACAAGATAATTGGTTTTAGCGAGTTTTCCGTTCAGCCGACAACAATTGAAATGCCTTCAACCGCTTCTATGATTCCTGTCTATCCAAAAAGGAGAAAAATCGTTACAGTTACCTTTGTCGTATCTCTTATTTTCAGTATCTTTCTTACGTTTTTACTTGAGTGGTTCACCAGATACAAAGTAAAATTACAGGAGGCGAAAAAGACATGAAGGTTCTAATTACAGGAATAACTGGTTTTGTCGGAAGTCATTTAGCAGAGTTCCTTCTCAAAATGGGTTCGGTTGAGGTGTATGGAATTGAAAGATGGCGCAGTAAGACAGAGAATATTGAACACATAAAAGACAAAATTATTCTTGAGGAGTGCGACATAAGGGATGCCACTTCCGTCACCAGGACGATTAAAAAAATCATGCCGGATAAAATTTTTCATCTTGCCGCACAGTCATTTGTCCCGACCTCCTGGCATGCCCCGCAGGAAACCCTCACAACAAACATTATCGGTGAATTAAACATTTTTGAAACAATCCGAGAAATGCAGATAAACCCATGGATTCAGATTGCCTGTTCCTCGGAGGAATACGGGATGGTCTATCCCGACGAAACTCCCATAAAGGAAACAAACACGTTGAGGCCGCTCTCGCCTTACGGCGTATCAAAGGTCGCACAGGACATGCTTGGCTACCAGTACAACCAGTCATATAAATTAAACGTTGTCCGGACAAGGGCGTTCAATCATACAGGACCCAGAAGGGGCGATGTGTTCGTTGAAAGCAATTTTGCACAGCAGATAGCAAAGATTGAAAAAGGAATTCAACCGCCCGTAATTTATGTGGGGAATCTGGAAGCAAGAAGGGATTACACCGACGTCCGTGATGTTGTTCGGGCATACTGGCTTTCAACCGAAAAGTGCCAGGCAGGGGATGTATATAATATCTGTTCGGGTAAGGACTGGGCAATAAGGGATGTTCTGGAAATCCTTCTGTCTTTCAGTAAAGTCAAAGTAAAAGTCCAACAGGACCCTGCGAGAATGAGACCGTCCGATGTGATGGTATTACTAGGTGACAATACAAAATTTTCCAAACAGACCGGCTGGAAACCGGAAATTCCGTTTGAACAAACCCTGAAGGACCTTTTAAGTTACTGGAGGGAAAGGGTATGAAAGCACTTGTCCTGTCAGGGGGCAAAGGAACACGGCTGAGGCCCATAACCCACACATCAGCCAAACAACTTGTTCCTATTGCAAACAAGCCCATTCTCTTTTATGGCCTGGAGGCGATTGCAGAGTGCGGAATAAAAGAAGTGGGGATAATCGTCGGGGAAACAAAAAATGAGATTAGACAGGCAGTGGGCAACGGTGACAGGTGGGGGGTTAAGATTACATACATTGAGCAGGAGGCGCCGCTTGGTCTTGCACATGCAGTCCGGATTTCCGAAAGTTTTATAAAGGACGAGGAGTTTGTTATGTATCTGGGCGACAATTTAATAAAGGATGGGATAACTGACCTTGTGCAGGACTTCTTAAAAGTGAAACCGAATGCCCAGATAATGTTAGCAAGGGTAAAAAATCCGCAGCAGTTTGGTGTGGCTGAGTTAAAGAACGATACAGTGGTGCGTCTCGTAGAAAAGCCGAAGGTCCCTGCATCAGACCTTGCGCTGGTGGGCGTTTACATATTTGACAAAAATATATTCAGGGCGGTGAATTCAATCAAGCCCTCGTGGAGGAATGAACTTGAGATAACGGATGCAATACAATACCTTATAGACAGCAATTTTAACGTTAAACCGTGCGTGATTACCGGCTGGTGGAAAGATACAGGGAAACTGGAAGATTTGCTTGAGGCAAACCAGGTAATCCTGGAGACATTAAAACACAAGAACGATGGC
>JAHJSO010000245.1 GCA_018830385.1 Elusimicrobiota bacterium
GTAAGAAACATTGACCCGATTTATAGGGGATTGCGACTTGTAGAGTTCTGACGGATACAGAACCGCCTCTCGTGTAAGAAACATTGACCCGATTTATAGGGGATTGTGACGAAATGGGTCATAAATATCCCTTCAAACTTTTGCAGGTAAGAAACATTGACCCGATTTATAGGGGATTGTGACTTGGCGGGTTCTTACAGGTCCCGCAGACCGTCCTGGTAAGAAACATTGACCCGATTTATAGGGGATTGCGACATCAATAGGGTTCGGGGTCAGGCGGGGGAAGTTAGTGTAAGAAACATTGACCCGATTTATAGGGGATTGCGACCGTGCAGTCGCCCCACAATCCCGAGACGTTGCCATACGTAAGAAACATTGACCCGATTTATAGGGGATTGCGACTTGTAGAGTTCTGACGGATACAGAACCGCCTCTCGTGTAAGAAACATTGACCCGATTTATAGGGGATTGCGACTCTGTGTCAGCAAAGACAAAATTTCTGGTTCTGTAATAATTCTCATTTAAATTTCGTCTCTAATATTGGAAACATAATAAATCAAATAGGTCTAATTTCAGGAGGAAAAGATGCACCTTATTCTAATTGTGGCTGGAATCACTATGAGCGCGGTTCAGATAACAATCTTTGCAAGTTTGCCGCGTGTTCTGCGTCATTTTCTTGCGTGTTATCCGCTGTTGGCTCTGCTGGTGAATTTTTTTCTCAGTGGTG
Source organism: Elusimicrobiota bacterium (assembly GCA_018830385.1). Lineage (GTDB taxonomy): Bacteria > Elusimicrobiota > Endomicrobiia > CG1-02-37-114 > JAHJSO01 > JAHJSO01. Next base: position 728 of record JAHJSO010000245.1, read on the forward strand.
CCATACTCTTTTTCACCGGTATAGGGATGATAGTCGGAGTGGCTAATCTTGCAGCAAGCGTAGTATTCGGAATTTACATAGTCATATACAAATACCAATGGAAGCCCTTGGTGAAATGGTCACTACGCAGATGGCTATTTATCAAATATCCGGTTGTCTCGGTTGAAGCGCATTCGCGACCAACGGGATTTTTAGCCGGGATATTATAACCCGTCTGCAGAAAAGTAAAGATATGGCAAAAGAAAAGGAATCTAAAAATCAGGAGATGTCAGAAAGAGAAATAAAAGTCAGTGAGGCAAAACGGTTTGTCAACTCCGTCTGTCTCAAAATGGCGCCTGCGGATTTTGGAATAAACATCGCCACCTTCGCTCCGCCGCCGATAAACGCCATCGTCAATGTAGCGGGATTCGGCGCCAATATTCTCTATATGGAAAACAAACTCAAGTATATGAGCACCGGAATATACCGCATATTCGGCTGCAGTCCATCTGCTGAAAGGCACCATAGTGCGACACAGCAAAAAGAAACAGAAATGGGAGGAGCCGCGTTCATAGAAGGACACCAGAAGCGAGCCATCGGCAAGGCGGTGTTCGTCGGGGTCAAGAAACTGTTTACCCGCATACGACGGAATGCCGCGGGCAAATTGACGAAAGGCGCTATGGTAACCGCATCGCGAGGAGCCGTCCATAAGCATATTCTCGGACTTATCCCGGCGGGCGTGGGATCTGCCGTAATAGTGGCGCTGGACATTTATCAACTGCGAAGGAGCGGTGAAGATCTCATAAAAAAACTCTCGTCGGAAACAACCCCCGTTGGAAACCCTGACTAAAGGGCGAGCCCCGTTTTTTTCTTACCCCTTGACAACCTTCGGCAAGTTTTTGTATGATTAAACAATCAAATCGCGTGGTATTTAAGAGGTATTTAGAGAGTATTTAAAGGGTATTCAACGGATATGGACGAAAACACGCTCAAATATCACAGGGTGCTTTTAGAAAAGGTTGCGGACGCGCTCAAAAAAAACAACTTTGAGGACGTCAGTGTCGTTGACAGTAAAGAACAGGCGAAAGAAAAGATACTGAAACTTATCCCTGCAAATTCAAAGGTGGGCGCCGGCGGGTCAATGACTGTCCGCTCGCTCGGCGTGATGGACGAATTAAAAAAGAAATGCAACATCGTTCAGCACTCCGTCGGGATGCCTCTTGAGGAAAGAAAAAAGATATGGCATGAGGCAACCGGTGCGGATTTTTACCTGGCGTCGCCTCAGGCAATTACCACCGACGGACACCTGTTTTTTATAGACAAATACGGAAACCGTCTTTCGGCGATAATCTTCGGGCCCACAAGGGTTGTCCTTGTGGCGGGCTACAACAAAGTTGTCCGCGACCTGGACGAGGCGCTCTGGAGGATTAAGAACGTTGCGGCGGTTAAGAATGCCATTCGCCTGAACGTCAAGACGCCGTGCGTTACTGCGGGAAAATGTATGGACTGCAACGTTCCCGAAAGGATTTGCAATGTCGTAACCTATTTGCTTAAAAGGCCGGCTGCTACCGACTACACGGTAATTCTCATAAAAGAGGAAGCGGGTTATTAAAAGGGTATTAATTCCATTGGAAGGGAGGTGAAAAAAATGGCAGATATTTTTGTTGTTGCGAGCAAGATTAAAAAGTTCGTCAAGGGACAGGGACTTCGTTCAGGCCCGGGCTATTTAGAGGCGCTTTCAAAAAGGGTTGAAGAAACCGTAAAGGCCTCATCTGAAAAGGTAAAACAGGAAGGTAAAAAGAAGACACTCGGAGCGGAAGACCTTATATAATATTTCACCCTGCCGTTAACCCTCTTATGCGTTATCATAGACGGGCAAGGCAGGGCTGCACTTATGACCGCCGGGGACCGTCTTATTATTTTTGTTGTGCTGGCTTTTGCGCTTGTATCTGGCAGGAGAGTGGCTGCATATTTGTTCCAAAAAGGCATGCCTGCCGGAACCGCCGTCGTATGGTTTGAAAATAAAATGTTCGGTGAATTTGACCTTTCCGGCGACAGGATAATAACCGTCCGGCAGGGTGTCCGGTTGCAAATAAAAGACAGGACGGTAAAGGTGTTTGCGAACGACTGCCCTCAGAAGTCATGTATCCACCAGGGAGACATCACCAGCCCCGGGGGAAAAATCATCTGCCTGCCGAACAAACTCCTCGTTGAATTAAAACCGGGACGCCCGGTGGCCAGCCGTCCGGTGGGCACCTCAGTCCGCCCGGGGGGCACGGCAAATCCGGAAACCACCCCGAAAATTGATGGACGCAACTCAAAGATTGATGGGCTCTCATACTGAAAAAATCGCTTACTTTATTGCCTGCGGCGCCGCGCTGCAGGTCGCAGAATCCATGATACCGCATCCGGTCCCGGGCGTCCGTTTGGGGCTTGCAAACATGATGACCCTGCTCGCCCTTAATTCCATGGGCGCCGGGATGGCTTTCCGGGTCGCTTTTCTCAGACCGATCGTAAGTTCCCTGATACTCGGGAGTTTACTTGGCCCTTCCTTTTTTATGAGTTTGTCCGGTTCGGTTGCGGCCTTCTTGACGATGTGGTTCACCCGCGCCCTGTTTAGAACGTATATTTCAAATTACGGGGTCTCCATTCTTGGGGCGGTTTCCCACAATCTTGCACAGTTAATAATTGCGTATTTTTTTCTGATAAGGCACCCCGGGGTTTTTGTTTTCCTGCCTGTCCTTTTGCTGAGCGCCCTCTTTTCGGGGTATTTTACGGGGTGGTGCGTCAGTTACGTCGTGAACAAGAACCGTCCTGAACAGGATCTGTGGCAGGGGGGCGTTAATGCGCCCGGGATAGCGGAAACAACGGTAATAGCGGGAACAACGGAAATGACGGGAATAAACATAGAAAAAGGTTCGGGCAGGACCCTGCTGAAAATTTTCCTTGCCCTTCCTACGATTGTGATTGTTTCGTTGGTTTCGGGACTGAGGCCGTTTATCTATTCTTCCCTGTGGCTCGTGTTTCTGATTGCGGCGTTCAAGGTGCCGGTGAAACGCCTGCTTGGCAGCATGGCTTTCCTGTGGGTTTTGGTCTTTGCTTCCCTCGTTTCCCATGTTTTGATGACGCCCGGCACGGAAATATTCAGGATGGGTTTTTTGAGAATAACGACGCAGGGGCTGGAAAACGGCGGGATTGCTTCTTTCAGGATTGTCCTGATAACTATTTCTGCGGGGGTTCTGCTGTGGTCAACCGGTACGGACGAACTCCTGTCCGGTCTGTTGAAGTTTTTTTCACCTTTAAGGCGGGGGGGTGTGCCTGTGGAAAAGATATTTTACGTTATCGGGCTGGCGATTGTTTTGTTCCCTTCCGTGTTGCAGAAAGTGCGCGGGACAAAACCCATAAGCATCCACTCTATATTGGACTCAATACACCGGGATTGCCACGCTCCCTTCGGTCGCTCGCAATGACACTTTGATTGCCACGCTCCCTTCGGTCGCTCGCAATGACACTTTGATTGCCA
>JAHJSO010000050.1 GCA_018830385.1 Elusimicrobiota bacterium
AGAAGGTGTCTTAGCCCGGCCTTTTTATATTTTATTCTGCCGGTGCCGGTAAACCGGAACCTTTTTTTTGCTCCGCTGTGTGTTTTTAATTTAGGCATTTTATTTGGTAATCTCCTATTTCTTCTGGGTAAAAAGTGCAATGAGCCGGTTGCCTTCAAACCTCGGTTGCCCCTCAACAACGGCTATATCGGAAAGTTTCTCCTTTATGGTATCCAGGATGCCGTAACCGATGTCCCGGTGGGCCTTCTCTCTGCCTATGAACATTATCGTGCACTTTACCTTGAATTTTTTCTCCAGAAATTCTCTTGCGTGGGCTATCTTGAACTCCAGGTCATGCCCGCCTATCCGGGGCCTCAACCGGATTTCTTTGACCTGCCCTGTTTTCGTTTTTTTCCGTAATTGCCTGAGTTTTCTCTCCTCCTCATATTTATACTTTGAGTAATCAACTATTCTGCATACGGGTGGCATTGAGTTCGGCACAATTTCTATAAGGTCAAGCCCTTTGCTCCTTGCGAGCATTATGGCCTCCGTGATCGGCTTTACGCCTAATTGTTCACCCGTTTCGTCAATAACCCTGACCTGCGCCGACCTTATGTAGTCGTTCATCCTGACCCTGCTCTCAAATTTCGGCTTTCTGTTTCTGTTATAGATGTTTTATCCACCTGCCTTTCATTGTGTGTGTTTTATCTTATGCGCTTTAAACCCCGTTCTCCTTTATGGATTATATAAATAAAAAAAGAAATTGTCAAGGGGATAATCATTTTATATCGTCAGGGGCAAAAAAACTGTCTGATTTTATAAAATCATCGAGAGTCGTCTGGCCGAGGTTTTTCCCTGCAAGTGTTCGGACTGATATTTTCCCGGCTTCCTTTTCCTTTTCGCCGACTATCAGGATATAGGAAATTTTGCTTTCGGTGGCTTCCCGTATCTTATAGTTAAGCGTTTCGTTTCTGGTATCTAAATCAGTGCGGATTTTTTTATCAGCCAGGTATTTTGCTACGTTTCCGGCGTATTCCTGCTGTTTTTCGGTTATGCTCAACACGCACGCCTGGACGGGAGCAAGCCAGAGCGGGAACACCCCCCCATAGTGTTCAACCAGTACGCCGAAGAACCTTTCAACGGAACCGAGGAGGGCGCGGTGAATCATAACGACCTTCCTGTCAGCCCCTTTTTCATCCCTGTATAGGACGTTAAACCTTTCAGGCAGGTTGAAGTCAAACTGGATGGTTGCGCACTGCCATGCCCTCCCCAGACAGTCCTTTATTTTCAGGTCAATCTTCGGGCCATAAAACGCGCCGCCACCCTCGTCTATCTCATACGGGTGGCCTGTTTTCTCCATCGCCCTCTTAAGCGCACCGGTGGCTTTCTGCCATGTGCTTTCATCCCCCACAAAATCAACCGGCCTGGTCGCAAGGAATGTCTCAAACTCATTAAACCCGAAGGTTTTCAGGAAGCCGGTCGTAAACCGGAAGATGCTAATCATTTCTTCTTCAAGGAGGTCTTCCGTGCAGAATATGTGGGCGTCGTCTATTGTGAACCCCCGCACCCGCATGAGGCCGTGCAGGACGCCTGATTTTTCATACCTGTAAACGGTGCCGAGTTCGGCGATACGCAGTGGCAGTTCCCTGTATGAGTGCAGGCGGGTCTTGTAAATCATTATGTGGTTTGGGCAATTCATAGGTTTCACCCTGTACGGGTTGCCTTCAATATCCATTGGTGAATACATCAAATCGGAATATTTTTCAAGGTGGCCGCTGATTCTGTATATTTCTTCAGACGCAATGTGCGGGGTTATAACGAGTTTATAACCGTGTCGGACATGCTGTTCCTTCCAAAATGACTCTATGATATTTCTTACAGTTGCGCCTTTCGGGTGCCAGTGGATAAGCCCCGCTCCCACTTCGGGATGGATACTGAAAAGGTCAAGATGGACACCCAATTTTCTGTGGTCCCTTTTCTTCGCTTCTTCCAGTTTTTGAAGATAACCGTCAAGGTCCTGCTTTGTGAAGAATGCCGTCCCGTAAATCCTCTGGAGTTGTTCCCTCTTTTCGTCCCC
>JAHJSO010000246.1 GCA_018830385.1 Elusimicrobiota bacterium
ATGCAATGGGAAATCTTGTGGGTTTACTGGGTGTGATTTTTATACTACTGGTCGCATATCTTATGTCCAACAACAGGAAGGCGATAAAGTGGCGGGTAGTCAGTGCGGGGCTTCTGCTCCAGCTTATTTTTGGCATTCTGGTTATGCGTACCACCCCTGGCAGGATGTTTTTTGATGTGTGCAACAGGGTTATAATAAGACTCCTGAGTTTTACGAACGAGGGGTCGGGATTCTTGTTCGGCACAATCATATCGGGAAAACCCGTGAACATGGGTTTTGTTTTTGCTTTTCAGGTTTTGCCGACGATAATTTTTGTTTCCTCCCTTATGAGCATTGCGTATTACCTGGGCGTAATGCAGAAGATTGTGGAGATATTCGCCAGGATTTTTGTAAAGATTATGGGGACGAGCGGGGCTGAGTCCCTTTCCAATTCCGCAAACATTTTTGTCGGGCAGACGGAGGCGCCGCTCCTCATTAAACCGTATGTAAGCGAGATGACGAACTCCGAACTTATGACGGTTATGGTCGGTGGGTTTGCAACGGTCGCAGGCGGCGTGATGGCCGCTTACGTCGGGATGTTAAAGGACTACATACCCAACATCGCCGGGTTCCTGCTTACGGCGAGCATTATGGCCGCCCCAGCGGGGCTTGCGCTTTCAAAGATGGTGTATCCCGAGACGGGCGAACCGAAAACAAAAGGGATGGTAAAAATTCCATATACCAAGACCGACGTAAACGTCATAGATGCAGCGGCGAACGGAGCCTCCGCAGGGCTCACCCTTGCCTTTAACGTGGGCGGTATGCTGCTTGCATTTATCGCCCTGATAGCGATGCTTAACTTCGGTTTCGCTTTCGTAGGTAATATTATAAATTCCGTTTTCGGAACCAGCGTATCCCTGAGTTTACAACTGATTCTTTCGTGGATTTTTTCGCCAGTTGCGTGGCTTATGGGCGTGCCGTGGCAGGACTGCAGGATCGTGGGGCAGTTCCTCGGTGAAAAACTTGTGCTGAATGAATTCGTTGCTTATCTCAATATGATGAAACAACTCGTTGTGGACCCGAATTTAATAGGCCCGAAGGCGAAGTTGATAGCGTCCTTTGCGCTTTGCGGGTTTGCAAATTTTTCTTCAATAGCGATCCAGATCGGAGGCATCGGCGGAATTGCGCCCGACCGTCGTCATGATTTGGCAAAATTAGGGCTCAGGGCGATGGTTGTCGGTACGCTTGCAAACCTGATGACGGGGACTATTGCCGGTATCCTTTTCACCGGGTGATTTCTGCCGGTGTCATTGATGATTTTTACCGGTATTACGGCTGATTTCCGCCGGTATTTTTTATGCGTTCATTAAGAGTAAAGGTCCTGTTCCTCTTTTCCCTCGCCGTTTTAATACCCATAGCAATAATAACATTCCTGATTGTATCAATAAGTTACAGGTCTTTGTGGAAATCAATCCAGAGAGAACAGACGGAGATAACCCGCAGGGTGGGTGAAAAGATATATTCCTACATAGAGTCAACCAGAGGAATAATAGTCGGGCTTGCCAGCATAGAGCCCTCCGGTTACAACACCGGGCAGGTTAGAAAAAGGCTGTCCGAGGCGATGAAAATTTCAAAAAGTATAACCGAGATAACCATCGTTGACAGGCAGCAGGGCAGGGATGTTATCCGGGCGGAGCGTCCTGGCAGGTACGTTGTATTCAGGGGAGGCACGGTTGACAGGAAAAAGCGGGAGGAATTTATAAAGGCGGTTTCAGAAAATTTTTACATAAGCCGGGTATATTTCTCAGGACAGCGAAGGCCGTATATAATAATATCCTGCGCGGGCAGGAAGGTAGTGGTAATAGCGAAATTGGGGCTTGAAGAACTCTGGAAAATTGTTGAAAACATAAAGATAGGAGACGGTGGGCATGCCTTTGTGGTTGACAGGACGGGCTATCTTATAGCCCATCCACAGAAGGAAAGGGTAATAGCCCATGCAGATTTTTCAGGACTGCCGCCGGTAAAGGAATTTATGTCCGGAGAACTAAGGGCTTTCAGCGTATATCCCGACGAAGCCAACAGGGAAAAATTGATAAGTTTTTGTTACGTCGTTCCGGAAATAAGATGGGGCGTATTTACTAATTTGCCGTATGGCGAACTCATGGCGCCCGTCAACAAGATGGTTTTCCAGACCTCTATATGGACGCTGGTTTTCAGCAGCGTGTTCCTTTTCCTCGGCATAAAGTTCGTCGGCGGCCTGCTGGACCCGATAGGGCGGTTGAGAGAATTCGCGCATGAAATATCCCGCGGAAAATTTAACACGAAGATTGACATAAGAACGGGCGATGAACTGCAGGAACTTGCAGGCACCTTTAACGACATGGCAACGGCCCTGCATGAACTTGAGGAATTAAGGCAGGACCTTATCTCAATGATTGTCCACGATATGAAGAGCCCGCTGAGCGGAATAATAGGCAGCCTGGATTATTTGCTTTCAGGGAGATTGGAAGCGTCTTCACAAAACGAAATACTGACGATTACAAAACGTTCGGCGGACAACCTTTACGGTCTTGTCCAGAACCTGCTGGACGTATCAAAAATGGAAGACGGTAAACTTGTCCCGGATAAGACGGGCGTCGGGATAAACGACTTATTAAAGGACGTAACGGAGCAGTTTAAACTTATGGCTGATGCGGAGTCCAAGGGTTTTGAAACCAAAATTGCCGACGGGGTTTCGTCCGTCAGCATGGATTACGCGCTTATAAAGCGCGTCCTCAACAACATACTTTTCAACTCGCTGCACCATACGTCCGCGGGGGGAAAGATATGGCTGAACGTGGGGCATGATGACGGCAACGTCCTGTTTGAGGTGGGGGACGACGGCGTCGGCATTCCCGAGGAGTACAGGACAAAAATATTTGAAAAGTTCGTGCAGGTGGAACGCAGGAGAGCCCGTCTCCGTACAGGTACGGGGCTGGGGCTGACTTTCTGCAAAATGGCAGTTGAACTGCACGGCGGAAAAATCTGGGTGGAAAGCGAGGAGGACAGGGGGAGCAGGTTTTTTTTCACACTGCCGTTATGAACATAAATACCGGCGTGCAATAAGGTTGCGCCCCCTTCAGCCAGGTATGTAAGGTGAAAATCTATGGGTAAAAAAATTCTGATTATTGATGATGACAGGTCAATTTGCAGTTTACTTTCACATCTCCTAGACAACAAAGGGTATGATACGGCCGTTTCACACAGCGCCACGGACGGCCTTAAAAAAATAAAATCCGAATTGCCGCACCTCGTTATACTTGACGTTATGCTTCCGGATTTGCTCGGCTGGGATGTTTTAAAGACAATGAGGCAGGGTGACACCACAAAGGACATCCCTGTCCTGATGTGCACTGAAAAGAACCTGATGGATGACGTTGAAAAGGCGATGGAGTCCGGCGCCCAGGGATACATTACAAAGCCGTTTGAGATAGACAGGGTGATTGAAAAAATCAGCAGGACTATCGGTTGAAGGCGGAAAGAGGCGAAGATGGGAAACATAATATGTCCGGGGTGCGGTCATGTCAACAGGGGAACATTGAAGCGCTGTCCTGTGTGTTTTGAACGATTGCATTTTGCCGGAAGCAGTCATCCGGGTGAGACGGGGGACAAGGGGTGGCGCAGGGTTGATAATAATTTAATTGAACGCCGCAGGAAAAATATAATGAGGTTCCTGCTTGCAGGGATTGCAGTATTAATTGCACTTATCATGTTGAAGTTCGGATAGACCCGGCGATCCACCCGGCAGCAGTGATGCCGCCGCAGTGTGATATATTCATATGAAGGGAATAATATTTTTAACGGCAGGTTTTGCAGCAGGTTTTATTTTCTACCATTTATTCCTGCACAGGCGGATGAAGTCCCGGTATGCAAAAGACATGGAACTGATACACAGGGCGTCAGACGAACTGTCGTCTGCACTCCAGCCGGAGCGTCTCCCGGACAGGATAAATGCCCTGTTCGCCCGGTTGACGGGCATAAAAAGGTGCTGTATAATGTTATACGACGCTCAACATGACGCACTCGTTATCAGAGCGGGGACAGGGATTTCCGAAAGGGCAAAGAGGGACATAAGGTTTAAGCCGGGGCAGGGCATAGCAGGCAGGGTATTTTCCACGGGCGGGACGGAATTCGTTGACGATACGGCAATTGACGCCTCATACATGGAATTTTTCAAAGGTACTGAACGACCGTCTGAAAGGTTGCTATGCCTGTCGCTTAAATTCAAGTCAAGGGTGTACGGGGTCATAAACCTTCACTGCGGCGCGGTCCGGGGAAGGGATGTGCCGTTCGGCGCCATGGAGATGCATCTCATTCACACGCTGGCGAACATTTCTGCGGCCGCAATAGCGAATTCACAGTTTTACGTCCAGTCGGTAAGCGACGGCCTGACGGAACTTTATATCCATCGTTATTTTAAACAGCGGCTTGAGTATGAAATTGAAATTGCAAATAAATATTCGTTGTCGCTGTGCCTGATGATGTTTGACATTGATTATTTCAAGCGCCTGAACGATACGTACGGTCACACCGCAGGCGATTATGTTTTAAAGAATTTAGGGTGCATCTTGAAACAAAGCATGAGGGATACGGACGTGTGCGCCCGTTACGGCGGCGAGGAGTTCGCAGTTATTCTTTCCGATACGGGGATTGAAAATGCGGAAGAGTCCGCAGAGCGGTTCAGAAAAAGGGTTGAAGATGTGGAGTATCACTTTAACGGCCGGGTAATAAACGTTACCGTTTCCGTTGGCGTTTCAGGGTACAGGGCGAATGAAAACAAGGAAGATTTTATTAAAAGGGTTGATACCGCCCTGTACAAGGCAAAAGAGACAGGCAGGAACAGGAGCGTACGTTTATAAACCTGTGCGCTGTATTTTTTACCGCCTACCGGATTACCATTCCCCGGTGTAACCTGCCAGAATTTATTCAAACAAATTTGTTTCAACCAGTTGCATTTTTTAAAGAAATTTGATAAAATTATGTGTTGTATATACCGTTGTAAATAATGAGGCAATAAAAAGACGCAGGGAGTTGCGGACAAATAGTCCATATTGCCGACGACAAATAAAGAAAAGAGGAGACACGCATGAGACGACCCTTAATTGCCGGAAACTGGAAGATGTTCAAGACAATCCCCGAAACAGTTACAACCCTGACCCAACTGAAAAAAAACGTTGCGGATGTCCACCACTGTGAAATAGCCGTATGCCCGCCGTTTACCGCTCTTGCCGCTGCCTGGGGAGTCCTCAAAGGGACCAACGTTCACCTGGGCGCCCAGAATTGTCACTGGGAGGAAAAAGGGGCATACACCGGGGAGGTTTCAGTTGCGATGCTGGCGGATGCCGGGTGCAAACATGTGATTGCCGGTCATTCCGAACGCAGGCAGTATTTCGGTGAGACGGACGAGTCGGTGAACAAAAGGATGTTTGCCGCGCTCAAAGGCGGCTTAATCCCAATCGTGTGTATCGGTGAGACGCTACAGGAAAGGGAAAAGGGCGTTACGTTCAGCGTCCTGGAAACCCAGGTTAAAAAGGGTATGGCAGGACTGGACGCGAGGCAATCCGGTCAGATTGTAATCGCCTACGAACCTGTGTGGGCAATAGGCACCGGTAAAACGGCTACTCCCCAGCAGGCGGAAGAGGTACATGCCTTCATACGGAAACTCTACGCGGATATTTACGGTTCACTGGCGTCAGAAAATGTCAGAGTCCTTTATGGCGGTTCCGTAAAACCGGAGAATGTTTCAGAACTGATGCAACAGAAAAATATTGACGGTGGGTTGGTCGGCGGGGCGTCGCTTGAGGCGGAAACATTTACAAAAATTATAAAATATAAGTAGGGGGCAGGGGGCGGCCGCGCAAAATGGAGACGTCCCGGTGAGGGGGTGGCGACGATGGACTTCCATTCTGAAGGGGTTAAAAAGGAAATCGTGGATAAGATTGTTAAACGGATGGAGAGAGAAAAGAAGCCCGTAATAGTGAACGTGTCCAACAGGCATATCCATATGGCACTGCGGGACATGGAAAAACTTTTCGGTCCGGGATATAAACTAAAAGTGGACAGGACGCTTATGCAGCCGGGAGAGTTTGCGTCACAGGAATTCGTCACGATAAAGGGCCCGAAGAATGAAATAAAAAAGGTACGCGTGCTGGGCCCAGTGAGAAAATCCACGCAGGTTGAAATTTCAAGGACTGATTCCTTTGTTCTCGGTATTGATGCGCCGCTGCGTTTATCAGGTGACATAAACGGTTCTGCGCCCATCACGATTATCGGCCCGGCGGGGACAGTTGAATTAAAGGATGGGTGTATAGTGGCGAAGAGACACATACACTTTGCTTCTAAAGATGCAGATTTTTTTAATATCTCCGGTGGCGACGTTCTGAAGGTAAAGGTGGAAAACGAAAGCGGCCGCGGACTGGTTTTTGACAACGTCATTGCCCGCGTGAGGGAGGACATGGCCCTTGAGTTCCATGTTGATACGGATGAGGCGAATGCCGCCGGTATAAAGAACGGCGATAAAGTAATAATTATATAGCAGAGACGCTCTGTGTGCGGCCCACTAGATGCGCGGGTGCCAGAAAGAGCGCATAATTTGCCGATGGCGAAACCGTGCCAGGGACGTGAGCGCCCGAGTGAACTCTGCAATAAAGTGAAGGGGGTAAAAATCGTATGGAAGCACTGGGTATGATTGAAACAAGGGGACTGATTGGGATGATTGAAGCGGCAGATGCAGCCGTGAAGGCGGCAAATGTTAAACTTGTCGGCTGGGAGAAGATTGGTTCGGGGCTTGTGACGATACTTTTCAGGGGAGAAGTCGCCGCGTGTCGCGCAAGTTGCGATGCAGGAGCGGCAGCCGCCCAGAAAGTCGGCGAACTGATTGCCGTGCATGTGATACCGCAGCCGCATTCTGATTTGGAAGGGAAAATGCCGATTTCGCTGCCTGAGACGTTAAGCAGAAGGAAACAGGGATAATAGGAGGGCATAATGCTCTTTGCCCGTGTAATAGGAAACGTTGTCTGCACAAGGAAAGATGATAAACTTGTGGGGACAAAACTTTTGATGGTTCAGCCGGTTGACCTGCAGGGCGCGTCCAAAGGCAACCCGATTGTTGCGATTGACGTAGTAGGTGCAGGTGAGGGCGAACTGGTTTTAATTGTTCAGGGTTCAAGCGCCCGGCAGACGAAGCGCACAGAGGGCAATCCTGTGGATTGTACGATTTTCGCCATAGTTGATTCTGTGGAGAGGGACGGCAAAATTGTTTTCAGAAAAACGCAGGACTATGCTGAAGGAAGAAGTCATAACAAAGCGGACAAATAAAAACGGTTTGTATTTTGCCGCAAGTGCGGTCAGTCGGGTCGGTCCTGCTGGGGCGCGCAAATATGCGTACTGGTATGTATGTGGAAGCCGGTACAATATTACCGGTAAAATGTTTGGCAGAGATGCGGGGGCGTGCTGATCGTATGCGTTGAAGTTGCACGCTGTTGACGGCACATAAAACCCGGGATGATTGACATGGTTCTGGATATAAACAATATAGAACATCTTGTAAAGGAAATTCTTCTTCGGCTGGATGAGGGCGGTGCCGGCGATGTGGTTTCCGACGTATCCGGTGGTGTATCCAATGCGGGTGGTTTAATTGAACCGTCTCCGTCCGGGACATCTGTTAGCGAGGGGGTATTGTGTTCCACCGTTGAGCATGCAGTTGCGACGGCCATCCATAGCCAGAAAGTTTTCCAGTCAATGGGACTGGATGCCCGCCGTAAAATCATTGAGTCAATCAAAAAGGAAACGCTTAAAAACGCCGAATATCTTGCAAGGATTACTAATGAAGAAACAAAAATGGGAAGGGTGGAACACAAGGTCCAAAAGAACATACTTGCTTCCACCAAGACCCCCGGGGTTGAGGACATACAGCCGGTGGTAACTTACACGGGGGACAGGGGGTTAACCCTTGTGGAGTTTGCTCCATTCGGTGTGATTGCCGCAGTTACACCGTCAACAAACCCCACATCCACAACAATAAATAATGCAATATCAATTCTTGCTGCGGGCAATGCGGTGGTATTTGCCCCGCACCCTGCGGCTAAAAGGTGTTCACAGGAAACAATGAGGATTATAAACGAGGCGGTTGTTTCTGCAGACGGGCCGCCGGGGCTTGTAACCACCGTTGACCCGCCGTCCGTTGAGGCAACGCAAAACCTTCTCAAACACCCCGGTGTGAAGATGATTCTCGTTACGGGAGGTCCTGCAATAGTAAAGATTGCAATGCAGAGTGGTAAAAAGACAATAGCGGCCGGACCTGGGAACCCGCCCGTAGTTGTGGACGAAACGGCGGTTTTTCCGAAATGCGTCAGGAATATTATTGACGGGGCGTCGTTTGACAACGGGATACTCTGCACAGCGGAGAAGGAAGTCCTTGTGGTTGAGAAGGTTTTTGAAAGTTTTCTTCACCACATAAGACAGCAGGCGGATATTTATGAATTGAGCAAAACCCAGATGGATGAACTGGCGAAAATAGTAATTGTGCAGGGCGGGGTTGGCTGTAAGGAACCGGTGCTGAACAGGGAGTATGTTGGCAAAAATGCGAACATGATTGCACAGGCGATCGGACTAACCCTGCCTGACGATGTAAAATTACTCTGGGGGGCGGTGCCAAACGACCATCCGTTTGTATGGACGGAGCAACTTATGCCTGTTCTGCCCGTTACCATGGTGAAAGATATTGAGGCAGCAATTGGTTTTGCCGTCAGGGTTGAAGGAGACAATCATCACACTTTTATAATGCATTCTCTCAATATTGCAAACCTGAGCAAAATGGCGCGTAGTTGCGCCGGTTCAATATTCGTCAAGAACGGCCCGTCCTACATGGGTCTCGGTATGGGAGAGGGCTACGCCGCACTTTCCATTGCAACACCCACGGGCGACGGTTTGATTAAAACAAAAAATTTCTGCAGGCCGTTGAGATGCGTCCTTGTTGACTATTTCAGGATAGCATAAGATGAACAACATAGGTACGTTTAACAATAAATAGGTCACCGAGATTATAGATAAAGGTAGTTAGAAAATTGAAAAACAAAAAAAAAGCAAGAATTTTAATGATTGACAGAAACGATAAGAACTCTGAAAAAAAAGAGATAGATTTTGAGATAAAATATTTAACTTCGCTTACAACAGCGCAAAG